>JAPUME010000181.1 GCA_027294185.1 Acidobacteriota bacterium
AGGGGAAATCTCAGGCGCTGAGATACGACGACCTGGAATATGTATCCCGCCCGGATATACTCCTTGGCCTTTTCCACTTTTTGCATGAATTGGCTGCGGGTCAGGTTCGAGCGGACAGGAAGCCGTCCACTGCGCCGGGCCCGCCGGGGCCGCTCTGCACGCGCCGGGCGTTTGAGCCCGCGTTCCATCTGCTCGACCCGCCGGAGGGCCGCCTTGTATTTCTGCCCCAGAGAGCCCGAGCCTTCCTCGGTGAGCACATTGGCGATAATCATGATCCGATGCCGGGTGTGGTCCACGGCAAGAAGGTCGGTGAAGTACATCAACTGGGCATCGTCGAGATTCAGGTCTTCCCGTGCGTTTTCGGGCAGCTTTTCCAATTGGCGGACCGTTTCGTAAGAGAGATATCCCACGGCCCCTGCCGAAAAGGGGGGAAGGCCGGGGACCGACACCGGCCGGTAGGGCCGGGCGAGATCGCGGAACACTTCGAAGATGTTTCCTGTCTTTTCGATCTTCTCCCGACCGCGTTCGATGGTGATGCGTTTGCCACGGCAGCGGACAATCATAAAGGGATTCACGCCCAAGAAGGTGTAACGGCCCAGAGTTTCTCCTCCCTCCACACTCTCGAGCATGAAGCTGTAGGGGCGTCCTTCGGCCAGGCGAAGATAGGCGGAAACCGGTGTCAGGGTGTCGGCCACGACCGGCTTGAACACGGGGACGACGTTCCCCTGCTTTGCCAGGCGACGAAACTCGGAGAATGTGGGTTGGATGGTTTCCATAGGTAAATTAGGGCCGGGAGTCGGCAGAGGTGTTCGGCGACCCTGGTTCCGGTGATCCCCAGCTCAGGTGATTCCTGGCGCGCCTCAGGTGGAGTGCAAGTGCGTGAGGCCCTGCCGTGCCGCCTGCTCCATGAGAGCGCGGGGAGCGGTCTCGGAAGTCCAGATTTCAAACTGGCGCGCCCCTTGTGCTACCAGCATCTCAAGCCCTGAAATTGCCACCAGGCCGCGTCGTCGAGCCTCTGCCATCAGGCGCGTCTCGATCGGGTGATAAACCATGTCGAACACAACACGGGTTCTCAGGCGGCCTAAATCGGTCGGAGTCAGGTGCTCGAAAGGCGGCATGCCCACCGGAGTGGCGTTGATTACCGAATCTGTCTCAAGCCAATCGGGAGTCTCCCACTGTAAAGCCTGGGCGCGGATGGCCCGCGCCAGGCGTACCGCTGCGGAATGCCTGCGGGCCGAGATAAATACCTTGGCGCCTTCCGCCTGCAGCGCGTAGGCTGCGGCTCGCGCCGCACCTCCGGCGCCCAATACCAATACTTGGCTGCCGGAAAGACGAATCCGCTTGGAGAGAACCTCCGTCACCGCCGCCGCATCCGTGTTCCAGCCGAACCATTTGCCACGGCGAACCGCAACGGTGTTTACTGCTCCGATGCGCTCCGCGAGCGGGTCCACCCAGTCTAGATGCTTGAAGATCTCCCTCTTGAAGGGCATGGTGACGCTAAACCCTTGAAGCCCAAGGGCTTTGACGACCTCGATGAAATCACCAAGGCGTTGCGCCTCGTAGGGCAGGTAGACGGCGTTGATACGCTTGGCGTGGAGCGCGGCATTGTGCATTATGGGGGACAAGGACAGGGAAGCATGGGAGCCGACAATACCGTAGAGTTGAGTCTTGTCGTTCAGGTGCTCCACGCGGTAGGAGGCCCGCATAATCTCGGCGGCGACCTGCCCCGGGCTGACTCCGCCGCGAGAATTCGCCGAGGCATAGGTCAGATGGGACCCTTTCTGCAGTCCCAGAATTCGTGAGGGGATTCCCGCGGGTCCCATGGCCAACGCAATCAAGCGCGGCTGCCGACGGCGATGTGACCGCAGAAGCCGAAAGATTTTTAAGTTGTCACGAAGGTCTCGCGCACGGGTGGCAATCTTGATGATGGAAGCCCCGGAACGAACCAATCGACGGTAAACAGTGTCCAAAGGGGGACTTCTGCGGTAGTTGTGGTAGGAAACAATGAGACGAGCAGGGCGAAAGAGGCGCTGTAACTCTTGTGGTTTCTTGCTTTTAACGGACTCCAGTTCCACGTCCACGATTTGGCAGCCGGCGCGGACCGCCTTTTGCAACACTTCCAACTGTTCCTCAATGGTTCCCGCGAATTTCCCCCCCGCATTGGTTCGCCGGCAGGTTGCGAGAACGCGGGGAAAGCGGAATCGATTGATAAGTTCCTTTAGGGATTGGTCCAAATCGTGGGTATCTTCCAGGTAATCGAGACGAAGTTCCAGACCAAGCGAGCTATTGTTGAAATTGCTGACCGTCTGCTCCACTTCCTGGAGCGTTCGCTCGCCGACGCTTACGAAGATCTTAGGTTCGGAAGATTTACCCACTGGCTTTTAACTCCCCCAGCGACTTCCCATAAGCTACTAACCCCTTAATATACAACACTTGCAAATTGATGACAAGAGTTCCCGATGATGTCGAGGCTCCAGATAGGGGGAAAAATGGGTTCCTAGGTACTACGTATCTATATTATTTACTTATATTTATAGGGTGTGGGGGCGCGCCGCAAGAAAATATGTTTTGGTCTATGAGATAGCCGAGGGTTAATAGCGATTGAGCTGGAAATTTGCTTGAGAGTTCATAGGGTGGGGCCTTTGGCTTCTCGATGCGGCCTCTGGTCGACGCCCACTTCCAGGACTGACTTCAGGTTTTCCAGATAGAACACCCAGTCCTTGATGGTCTTCTCCATTTCATCAGAGCTTGTGAAGCCGGAATGAGTGAGTTCCACCAGAGTCTCAAAACCCTGGGGAATCAGCCTTATGTTCACCAGAGTTGCTTCCTCGCTGCCCGGCCGTTGCCAGGTGAACTCCAGGCGGTTTCCGGGGATCAACTCAGTAATGGTTCCCCGCCAAAGTCCTTTGATGTCATTCCACCTGAAATAGAAACGGCTGCCGCGTTCGGCCCGCAGGATGGCCCGGTTCGGGAACCACCGTTCAAGCTGCCTTGGTTCGGTGAGCGCTTGATAGACGGTCATCACGTCGCTTTCCAGGCGGAGGCTTAGCTCCGCCGTCCGGGTTGTCCGAACGACGCTCGCATTCTGATTCCTGGCCGGCGTGGCTTCCTGCGCGCGAGCCAGGGTCGTAGCTGCCCAGACAAGCATCATTGTGAGCGGCACCCAGCCGGCTCTCTTCATCAAGTTCTCCTAAAGGGAATTCTCCGGGAATCTATTCCGAAGAATCCGCAAAGTAAATCAAGTCGATCGAGGCTGAACGAGCGCATGCTCAATTCAGGCGCTGCGGCCGGCGAGGGAATGGAGGGCGGACACTACTTTTTCCACTTCCGCCATGGTGTTGTAGATATGGGGGCATAGCCGGAGCTTGGGTTCAGCGCCGGGGAAATAGGCCCCACCCACCCCGTATTCTTCATACAACTGCGTGTATGCCTTTTCGTGATTGACCGTTGTCCCCAGGCTGAAGACTACCACTCCCAGGCTGAGAGCCGGGTCGAGAGAGGTGTAAAGCCTGGCGCCGGGAATACTGGCGATTCCTTCTTTAAGCGCCGTGGCCAGCTCCCGGGTTCGCATCTCGATTGAACTCTTCCCCAGGATGCTGTGAAGTTCGCAGGCCTTGCCCACGGCGGCCAGCGTCGCGTCATTCCGCTGTCCCAGGGTCTCGAATTTACGGGCGCCCTCCGCCGCCGGAGCAACTTCATCACCCCATCCCGAACCCACCACCATGGGCCAGGTTTCGGGAATCCTCTCTTTCCTGATATAAAAGATGCCGGCCTCTTTGGGTCCCACGAACCACTTGTGGGCGCTCCCGGCATAGGTGTCACACCCGACCTCATGCAGATTGACTCTCTTCACGCCAAAGGTCTGTGCGCCGTCGATGTGAACCACGACACCGCGCTCATGGGCCATCCGGCAGAGTTCGGCGGCGGGCAAGGCTGTTCCGCTGACATTGGAAACATCGGAGAAGGACAGAACTTTCGTACGTGGAGTGAAACCTTTGCGAAAAGCTTCCAGAATCTGCTCGATGCTCGCCGGAGGCCAGGGAAGGCTGACGTATTTGACCGCAAAGCCGTGGCGAGCGGCTCGAACCCGCCACGCAACGTTATTAGTCGGATGGTTCTGGTCCCACAGGAGCACCTCATCGCCCGCCTTGAGATCGAAGGAATTCACCGCAAGATTGTTGCCTTCACTCGTATTCCGGACCATCGCAATCTCGTCCGGCGAGGCCCCCATCAAAGCGGCCAGCCGGGCACGAGAAGTCTCCAGCAACCCTGCATATTTAGCGCGGTTCTGGAAGGAAGCATCCTGGTCCTCGTCGCGTAGGTAGCCGAAGACCGTCTCCATCACCGAGATCGGCGAGGGACAAAGGTTGGCGGCATTCATCAGGATCAGTCCCTCGCGGAGGATGAACTGCTCTTTGACCAGACGCCAGAAAGTCTCGCTTTTTTGCGCAGGGGAAGAGCTCATCCCCGGCGAACCCTTGAGAGGAGCAAAGCTGGCTGCGAAGGTGGCTGCCGCTGCGCTCGTTCCGCCCAGCCGCCGGAAGAATTCCCGCCTCGTTACCCGCCAGGCGGATTCCGGCAGGGAGATGATTGTATTCATGGGAGAGAC
>JAPUME010000182.1 GCA_027294185.1 Acidobacteriota bacterium
TAGCTGAACGAGGTATACGACCTGAACTATTTAAGGGCGAACTGATACCCGTCAACTGATTACTGATTACTGATTACTCTTCAACTATTATGCTTCCTGTGCCCGACACAAAAGCGATCAAGAAGATTCACCTGGTCGGCATCTGCGGCACCGGCATGGCAACGCTCGCCGGGATGCTGAAGGAACGCGGCTTCCGTGTGAGGGGGTCGGACGTGAACGTCTACCCGCCGATGTCGGACCTTCTGGCACAATTGGATATTCCCGTCACGCAGGGCTACGCGGAGGCGAACCTCGAACCGCAGCCCGACCTGGTGGTCATCGGCAACGCACTTTCGCGCGGCAACCCGGAAGTCGAGGCGGTGCTTGACCGCAAGCTCCTCTACGCCTCGCTGCCTGAGGTCGTCAAGGAATGGTTCCTGCGCGGAACCGAGACCATCGTCGTCGCCGGCACGCACGGCAAGACGACCACGGCGTCGATTCTTGCCTGGCTGCTGGAAAGCGCGGGCGCCGAGCCAAGTTTCCTGATCGGGGGAATCGCCGCGAATTTTGAGAGCAGCTTCCAATTGAGACAGGGCCGCTTTTTCGTGATCGAGGGGGACGAGTACGACTCGGCGTTTTTCGATAAAGGGCCCAAGTTCGTTCACTACCTGCCGCAGCAGTTGATTTTGAATCCGGTCGAGTACGACCACGCGGACATTTACCCCGATCTCGACTCGATTCTGACGGCATTCAAGCGACTGGTGAATCTGGTGCCGCGCTCGGGAAGAATAATTGCGGCCGGAGAAAGCGCCAGTGTGCGTGACTGCGTGGCCGGAGCCTTTTGCCGGGTGGAGTTCTTCGGTCTTGAGGATGGAGTTTCCTGGCGCGCAACCGGGCTGCGTACCACGGCCGAGGGAACCCGCTACGAATTGGCGCACGATGGGAAAAGCCTGGGAGAGTTTTCGCTTCCGATGGCGGGCGATTTCAATGTGGCCAACGCGGTCGCGGCGACGGCAATCGCGCTGGGCGCGGGTCTCTCGGTTGAGGCGGTCCGCGAGGGGCTCCGGAGCTTCCGGGGCATCAGCCGTCGCCAGCAGGTACGAGGAATTGCGGCAGGCGTGACGGTGGTTGACGATTTCGCGCATCACCCCACGGCCATCGCCGCTACGTTACGGGCGGTGCGGGCACGCTACCCGAAGGGGCGCGTGTGGGCCGTCGTCGAGCCGCGCTCGAACACCTTGCGGCGAAAATTTTTTCAGAAGGAGCTGGAGCAGTCCTTTCAGGGGGCAGATCAAGTCCTGTTCGCGCCCATCCATCGCATCGACACTCTGGGGGCCGATGACCGCCTCGATTTGGCCGCGCTGGTAGAATCCTTGCGGCGGCAGGGCAAGGGAGCGGACCAGTTTTCCGGTGCGCGGGAGATTGTGGCTTATGCGGCGCCAAAGTTAGAACCCGGTGACGTCGTAGTGGTAATGTCGAACGGGGGATTCGACGCCATTCATGAACTCTTTCTTCAGGCCCTTCGGGGTCGGCGGGGGAAGGCGGCCTCACGAGAACATTCCCCTTTGGAAAAATCCCAGCCTTGAAATATTGTCGGTTTTGAAATGATCCGAACTTTGGACGATTCATAAAATGCAACCTTGTTCATCTCGCCCGCTGTGTTTATCTCGCCGGCTGTTTCTTGTCACGTTCTTGTTGGCTGCGGTCGTGCCCGGGCGGGCTCAGGGACCCAACTCCGAGGCGGTGCACTATCTTTTGGAGATTCGTGAGCCGGCGAGTCACATGATTGACGTCACAATGACCCTGAAAGAGGCCCCAGGGGGCACAACCATTCAGTTTCCCGCCTGGTACGGCACCTACCAGATTCGGGATTTCGTTCAGCATGTTCGCAGCCTGCGGGCAACCTGTGGCACGGAGTCGCGCCGCCTGGACCAACTCGACAAGCAGACCTGGCGCGTGGAGGGAGGGGACTGTGCGGAGCTCTCCCTCCGCTACCAGTTTTACGCCGATGGAGATGGCGTCTTTTCGAGCGGTGTGGACCGCGAGCGCGGATTCCTGAATCTGGCCATGATCCTGTTTTCCCTGTCCGGCCAGCGCAGCCGACCGGCGACGGTGAAATTCATTCTCCCCCCCGGTTGGAAGGCGGCCATGCCTCTTGAGGAGAGTGAGGGGAATGAGTTTCCGGCTTCAAGCTACATCGAGCTGGTGGACAGCCCCGTGGAGCTGGGAAAGTTCAGCGAATACAGCTACCGTCAGAAGGGAGCGCTCTATCGCCTCATCGTTGCGAACGGCGGAGACGGGGTCTCGCGCAGGGGACTTCTGGATCTGGTGGGTAAGATTACCGACTACGAGACGAGCCTGATGGAAGATGTCCCGTTTTCCACCTACACCTTCTTTTTCCATTTCTGGCGGCGGGGAGGCGGAGGCATGGAGCATCGTAACTCGTCGGCCATGCGCCTCGCCTCGGGTTCGTTAAGCACCAACCGCGAGGGAGCCGCTTCGCTGATCGCCCACGAGTTTTTTCATCTCTGGAACGCCAAGCGGATTGCGCCCCGAGCGCTGAATCCTCCCGACTATTCGAAGGAGTGCTACACCGACGCCCTCTGGTTCACCGAGGGCCTGTCCAGCACCTATGCCAACTACACCCTGGTCCGCACCGGACTGATTTCCCCCTCGAGGTTTTATCGCCGCCTGGCGCAGACCATTGAAGAGTACGAATCGCGCCCTGCCGTCCGCTATCAGTCGTTGAGGGATTCGAGCCTGAGCACCTGGCTTGACAAGTA
>JAPUME010000183.1 GCA_027294185.1 Acidobacteriota bacterium
TCCTGGATGTACACTTCCGTCAACACCACTGGCCTACCTTCAATCTGGCCGACAGCGCCATTACCATCGGCGCCGGATTGCTGATTATCGACGCCTTCCGATCCAAATGACCCCCGAGCCAGAGGAAATCCTCCAGTTTACCGTTGCAAAAGAGGAAGGGACCCTCCGGCTGGACCGCTTCCTGGCTCTGCGAATGCCCGACTGGAGCCGGAGCCAGATTCAACGCTTGATTCGCGAAGGGCGAGTGCGAGTCGAGGGGGAACTCCCTCGTAAGGCCGGCCAACCGGTCGAGACCGAACAACGAATCCTCGTCGAACCGGTTCAGGCCACACGGAAGGCTTTTGCTGAAGATCTGCCTCTGGAGGTTGTCTTCGACGATCCCGAATTTGCGGTGGTGAACAAGGCCGCCGGAATGGTGGTCCACGCGGGGGCGGGGGTGAATTCGGGGACTCTGGTCAACGCCCTGCTTTTCCACCTCGGAAGACTATCCACCTCCGCCGACCAGATCCGGCCCGGCATCGTCCACAGGCTGGATAAGATGACCTCCGGGCTGATGGTGATCGCGAAAAACGATGGGGCCCACCGCAAGCTGGCCGAGCAGTTCAAGGCGAAGACGGTTACGAAGTTTTATCGCGTTCTGGTCCATGGTCGGATGCCTGAGAATCAGGGCGAGATCAGCCTCCCGGTAGGCCGCGACCGCAGGAACCGGGTGAAGATGCGCGCCGGGGGGCTGGCCCCTCGTACCGCCCTGACAAAGTTTGAAGTCACAAAACGCTTTGAGGGGTTTACGCTCCTGCGCGTCCGGCCCGAGACGGGCCGAACCCACCAGGTTCGAGTCCATTTCGCCGCCCGGGGGAAGCCGGTGGTGGGGGATACGCTTTACGGCGCCCCGTCCCGCTTCTGGTTGGGAGGCCGCTGGTGGGGGACCCTGGAACGGAATTTTCTTCATGCCGAGGAAATCCGCTTCCGTCATCCCTCAACGGGGGAGCCGCTGATCTTTCGTGCGGCGCTTCCGGAGGAGCTGGAGGATTTCCTGGAGAGACTCCGATCGGCCGCGGCCTGAAGCTCGAATCGGGCAGGGTTCTTGACCTCAGCCGGAAGGCCGCCTAGAATCGAATCAGGCGGGAATATTTATGAAAAAAACTTGGCCCGTATTTTTGGCGTTTGCCGTTTTGCTGGGAGTCGGGCTGGGAAGCTCCCAACAGCCCCCCCAACAGGAACAAACTGAGACGCCACCCCCACTGGATGATACCCAGATCCTGATTCGAGTGAACCTTGTCAACGTGCTTTTCACGGTGATGGACAAGAAGAATCACTTCGTGCTGGGTCTCGATAAGAACGATATCTCGGTTTGGGAAGATGGGGTTCCGCAGGAGGTTCGCTTTTTCAGCCGCGAGACCAATCTTCCCTTGCGGGTGGGCATCCTGATCGACACCTCGAACAGCGTCCGCGGGCGGCTGCGGTTCGAGCAACAGGCAGCCGTCGATTTCCTCGCCAAGGCGCTCCGACCCAAGCGGGACCTGGCGTTCGTGGTGAGCTTTGATGTCGAGGCGCAACTGGTCCAGGACCTGACTGACAACACCGGCGATCTGGCGGAGTCGATCCGGGGGTTGCAGGCCGGCGGCACCACCCGCCTCTATGATGCCATTTATTTCTCCTCCCGGGAGAAACTCCTCTTTTCGCCCCAGCCGGAACCCTACATTCGGCGGGCTCTGATCATCTTGAGTGACGGCGTGGACAACCAGAGCGAGCATTCCCGCGAAGAAGTGCTCGCCATGGCGCAACGCGCCGAAGTCATCCTCTACGCAATCAGTACCAACCGGACCGGGATTACGGGCCGGGGAGATAGGGTTCTCAAGCGGCTGGCCCGTGAAACCGGCGGCCTGTCGTTTTTCCCGCGGTCCTCAAGCGAATTGGGCCGGCACTTCAGCGCCATCGCCAGCGAGCTCCGCAGCCAGTACAGTCTCGGCTACGTCTCCACCAATGAGAATCGCGACGGCACCTTTCGGGAAATCACCATTCGATCCAAGAATAAGAAATACCGCGTGCGCGCGAAGAACGGTTATTTCGCGCCGTCGGAATAGGAATCGAGGAAGTTTCGGTTCCTGATCTTCCTCAGGGCGGGTTAGTGCACCAATCCCTGCCCCTTCGGGCTCGGAGCGGTGGGTACCGGCAGGGCGCCGATGGATTGGAGCAGCAGGACGGTCCGCTGAGCTGCTCCCCGCCAGACCAACTGGCAGCCGTCACCCTGGCAATTCTGGACGTGCGTGTCGCCGCCGGCGTATTCCAAACTGCAATTCTTGAATTTGCAGTTGATGAATACCGCCTCGTCGAGGACCAGGTGCTCGTTTTCAAAGGTCTGGTTTTCGTATCGGGTCACGGCTCGGCTCCTTCGTCGGCTTTCTTTCCGAGCCCGGGGGAAGAGCGAGCGGAACATTTCCCGGCTCGGGCCTCCGGCTCGGAGCGTGCCTTCAGTGTAACACTCCCGCATCAAGATTCTTATTGACCCCGAAAGCGAAGTGATAGAAGCTTTCCTACTCCTCCGAATAGCGGCCTTGAAAGCCGGGGAACCCATCGAAACACATTCCACATTGAGGTAGGAGAATGCCATTACTGGAAGGAAAGACCGCGCTCGTCATGGGGGTGGCCAATCGCTGGAGCATCGCCTGGGCCGTGGCGCAGGCAGTGGTGCGCGAAGGCGCTCGGCTGATTCTCACCTACCAGGGAGAACGACAGAAGAAGACGGCTGAGGACCTGGGCGCAAGTTTGAAGGCGTCGAAGATCCTCCCCTGCGATGTGGGCCGGGACGCGGAGGTGGCCGGACTCTTCGATTCTCTCAAGCAGGAGAACGTGCGTTTGGATGTCCTGGTGCACAGCCTGGCCTTTGCCAACCGGGAAGACCTGGAGCGGCCCTTTCATGAGACCTCCCGCGACGGCTTCTCCCTGGCGCTGGACGTGAGCGCCTATTCGCTGGTCAAGGTGGCTCACCATGCCGCGCCGTTGATGTCTGAGGGCGGGTCCGTCGTGACGCTGACCTATCTCGGCTCGACCCGTGCCGTGAAGAACTACAACATCATGGGTGTGGCAAAGGCGGCGCTCGAAGCGAGTGTCCGTTACCTGGCAAGCGAGCTTGGTCCGCAGGGGATTCGTGTCAATGCCATCTCCGCCGGGCCGATTAAGACCGCCTCGGCGCGCGCGGTGAAAGATTTCTCCTCTATGCTGGCTGCCGTGGAGCAGAAAGCGCCGCTGCGCAAGAATACAGACCCTGCTGAGGTCGGTGACGCGGCCGTATTCCTGGCCAGCCACCTCGCGCGCGGCATTACCGGCGAAGTTCTTTTCGTCGACGGCGGCTACAATATCGTGGGGCTGTAGCTTTGCTCCCCAGACGCCAAGTATGAAAATCACCCGCATCGAAACCATCGAACTTCAGGAGAGCACCGAGGTTCACACGGGAAAGGTCAGCTGGCTCTGGGTTCGAATTGCGACCGACGACGGGTTAACGGGGCTGGGCGAAACCTATCCACACTCGCCTTCGGAAAAAGCCGTCATTCTCTCCGACTATGCTCCGATTCTTCTGGGGCGCGACCCCACCGATATCGAAGCTCTCTGGCACGACATGTTTCTCGCCGTTCAGTATCGCGGCTGGGCGGGGGCGGAGATTCGGGCGCTGAGCGCCGTGGACATCGCTCTGTGGGACTTGCTCGGCAAGCGGACCGGCCAACCGCTCTACCGGCTGCTCGGCGGCAAGTGCCGCGAGTCGATTCCGATCTACAACACCTGCTACGACGACACCTACGACTTCAATACCCATCCGGTGGAACTGGCGCAGGAGCTTTCCGCCGCCGGTATACACGCCATGAAAATCTGGCCCTTTGATCAGGTGGCACTCAAGAATCGCGGGCAGTCGATTTCCGCAGATGAGTTGGAAACCTGCTTAACGCCGGTTCGCAAGATTCGCGAGGAGTTGGGTGAGGGGATGGAGATCGCCGTCGAGTTTCACGGTTACTGGAACCTGCCGACGGCCATCAAGATTGCCCGGGCGCTGGAACCCTATAACGTGATGTGGCTCGAGGAGATGATGCCACAGGATAACCTGGCGGCTTACGGGACGCTGGCCCGGAGCACTTCGCTGCCGCTGTGTCTCAGCGAACGCCTGCTGACGCGCTGGGGTTTTCGGGAGGTGATTGAAAACCGCGCAGCGCAGTTCATCATGCCCGACATCTGTTGGTGCGGAGGGATCTCCGAGGCCCGCAAAATCGCTCCCTGGGCGGAAACCTACTATCTGCCCATTGCTCCTCACAATTGCGGCGGGCCGATTCTCCACTTTGCCTCCGCCCACCTTGCGGCGGCGACTCACAATCTATTTATTTTGGAGACCGTCCGGCGACACTACCAGCATCGCTATCCACCGCTCGTGACCGCGCAACTGATTCCTTCCCACGGAAAACTCCCACTGCCTCCCGGCCCCGGCCTCGGTGTCGAACTGAAGCCGGAGCTTCTGACCTCCGACAAGGTTAGGTTCGAAACGGTTTCCTGAATGAGCTTCATTACTCGATAGTTTGAACTGCGGGCGAAGTCTGCCTTTGAGAGAAAACGACAATGGGCGCCTACATTCGGATTCCATCGCTGGTCCCTCCCAGCGTTTCAATCACGATTTTAGGGGCTGGTTTTTTGAGTCCTGAATTAGAGTTTGAAGGCGGTCAGTTAGTTTACGTTAAGGGTAAGGTCGACGGTGTGAACCACACCGCCGGAAGTAGCGGTAACGGTAAGCGTACTGGTCCCCACAGGGGTGCTCAGGCTTCCGCCGCCGGGAGGAGTGCTGCCACACGACGGCCCAAGGGCTGCGAGGAGCAGGGCTGTGGCAAGTACCGGCCCGACCCTTCGTGCTCTGAGCGATGACAGCAGGCTCAAAAGCGCCGCAAGGGCCAGAAACCACGGGAGCCATGGCTTACCGGAAAATGGGCCGAGGAGGGAAGGAACCGATGCGGGAGCCGTTGTGGTGACTGAAACCGTGGCGGTTGCGTCATTGGTTCCGTCCAGCACTACAGAAGTCGGCGAAATCGAGCACGTCGCAGCCTGCGGCGCCCCGCTGCAAGTCA
>JAPUME010000184.1 GCA_027294185.1 Acidobacteriota bacterium
ACTTTAGATTGAGCGCGGGTGGCCGAGTAGTTGAAGATGAAAGTAAAATAGCCGCCGTTCATTAGCTCCACCTCTGGAGTCCATCCCCCGCCGGTCGAATACTTCTTGCTCGCCCAGGAATCTTTCCCCT
Organism: Acidobacteriota bacterium; assembly: GCA_027294185.1. Lineage (GTDB taxonomy): Bacteria > Acidobacteriota > Terriglobia > UBA7540 > JAPUME01 > JAPUME01. Next base: position 131 of record JAPUME010000184.1, read on the forward strand.
TTTCCACACAATACTTGGGTGTTCTCGCAAAGCCCGACTTCCAGCCGAGCAGCGCCTCGAAGACCGCCTTGGTGTTGCTTAACGACAGGCCGATCCCTATGGCCATCAGCAGCGGGACAAATTTGATGCTTTTCTTCCAACCCCGCGGGTTGAGTTCCCGTTGGGCGACCAGATAAAATGTGGACACGGAGCCGGTGGCTGCCAGGAAAAGCGGGAGATCGATGGTCAGCACCTGGAACCATCCCTGGTGGGCGCGAAGAATCATGGCGGGCAAGAGCAGGTACGCCAGCGCCACCATGAGCGGGTAGCAGATGTTCGCCGTAAGATGGAAGGACGCCTCCACCTTCACCCGCAGCGGCAGCGGACTCCTCCAGATGCGCGGCAAAAGCTTTTTGGCATTCTGAATCAGCCCCTTGGCCCAGCGCGCCTGTTGCGTCTTGAACGCGTTCATTTCCACCGGCAGCTCGGAGGGGCAGGCGATGTGCGGCGCGTATACGAACCGCCACCCTTTCATCTGGGCTCGATAGCTGAGGTCGGTGTCTTCGGTCAGCGTGTCATGTTCCCAGCCGCCGGCAGACTCGATGGCAGCCCGCCGCCACATGCCCGCCGTTCCGTTGAAGTTGAAAAAGAGTCCGGAGAAGTTCCGGCCGCCATGCTCGATGGTGAAGTGGCCGTCGAGAAGCAGGGACTCCACGCGCGTCAGCAGCGAATAGTCTCGATTCAGCCACGTCCAGCGTCCCTGGACGACGCCCACCTCGGGATCGGTGAAATACTCGACCATCTGGCGCAGGACATTGCGCGGAGGAACAAAGTCCGCATCGAAGATGGCGATGAATTCTCCTTCGGCGACCTTGAGTCCCTCGGCCAGAGCGCCGGCCTTGAAACCCCGGCGGTTGCTGCGATGGAGATAGCGCACGCGGTGCCCTCGGGCGGCATACTCCTTGACGAGCTCTTCGGCAATCTGGCTGGTTTCGTCGGTCGAGTCGTCGAGCACCTGGATTTCCAGCTTCTCGCGCGGGTAGTCGAGCGCCGTGGCGGCTTCGAGCAGCCTGCCGACGACATAGCGTTCGTTGTAGAGCGGCAACTGAACCGTAACCGGGGGCAGGTGCTCGAACCTTTTCGATGGCATGGGCGCCTTATGCCGGTTCCGCAGGTAGAGATAGATGAGGTAGTAACGGTGGAACCCGTAGATGGACAGGAGGACCAACACAAGGAAGTAGGGAATCAGAATGGCGAGGTCAAAGGCGTTGGCGCGGTAGAGACCCTGAAAAGGGTCGTTCGGAACAAACGGCTTCCAGAGCGGCCCGAAAAAGTCCAGGTCGAAAAGGAGGATAGAGAGTGCGCCCATTTTTATCGCCATCAAAGGTCTTCCGCCCCTCTATTATAGGATGAACCAACCGCCCCCTAGGGTTTTGTTTCTTGAGGGAAACCTTCCGCTGATTCCGGAAAGCCCCGATCTACATTGGGTTCGGAGGGAGAACTTTTTCTTTCCCCCTTCACCTCCCGTGGTTTAATCTCAACGGTACAGATGCGCACTCGTTCTTCCCTGGTTCAGTTCGTGAACTCAGCCGCATTGCTGGGTGCGGCAGTAGTGTTGGCGCTGATCTACCGCTCCTTCCGTACGATGGGCGATCTGGGCGCCCACGCGGTGGAGTTCATCGGGCTGTCGCTCGTCGCGGGCGTGATCTTCGTCTGCGCCGTCTACCTGGTCGAGCGTTATCCCTGCGGCCGTTGGGGTCTGGGAATCATCCTGGGCGGGGCCTTGGGGTTTCGGCTCCTGCTCCTTCCTCTTTGGCCGTCCCTCTCGCAGGACCTGTATCGCTACCGCTGGCAGGGGCGCGCGCAGCAGGAGGGGTTGAACTCTTACACGGTTACCCCGGCCACCCCGGGCCTGGAGCATCTGCGGGATGAAACCTACCAGCGCATGGGCACCCCGCACCTCCATTCGGTTTACCCTCCGCTCGCGGAAGGGATTTTTGCATGGAACTTCCGTCTGGCCCCCTCGGTCGTCGGCTTTAAGACCCTGTTCGTCCTGTTGGACCTGGCCTCGGTGGTCGTCCTCCTGTTGCTATTGAAAACCCAGAAGCTGCCCCGGACGCGGGTTATAGCCTACGCTTGGAATCCGCTGGTCATCACATCCTTTGCAGCTTCCGGCCACTACGATTCGGCGGCCATTGTTACCCTGCTCCTCGCCCTTCTATTCATAATAGGGCGGCGGCCCTTGCTGTCAACGGCCTTCCTGGCGCTCTCGGTTCTAACCAAGTTTTTTGCCGTCCTGCTGCTGCCTGCCTTGTTGAAGACGGCACTGGAAAGCAAGCCAAGGATTCCTACGATTGCCGCTCGATTTTACCGGTTTTGGCATGTGGCGAAATACGTCGCCCTGTTTGCCTTGCTCCTGGGATTCGCCTATCTCCCTTATGCTGCCGGCGGTGGGGGCGCTGTTTTTGAAGGGCTGGATCACTTTATCCACCACTACGAAAACAACGACAGCCTCTTCCGCTTCATTCGCTATTGCGGGAACTCCCACATGCAGGCGCAGTTGGTGGCCGGAGTGCTGCTGGTGCTGCTGATGATTGTGGCGCTCAAGAGGTGGGACGATCCTCTGAAGATGGCCCTGTTGATGACCGCGGCTGTCGTTTTGCTTTCTCCGAACTCGTTTCCCTGGTATTTCACCTGGTCGATTCCGTTCCTCTGTTTTTACCCGAATTCCGCCTGGCTGCTGATGAGCGTTACGGCGACGCTCGGGTACGCACCGCTGGTGGAATACGGCGCCCTGGGCGTCTATCGCGACCGGAACCTTTTCTTATGGCTGGAATATGGCCCTGTGTTTGCGCTGGCGGCGGGGCAGTTTCTCTCTCGAGGGATCAAGTCGGGCGGATGGCTTAAACCTGCACGGTGACACTGGTCGAGGTGCGGCTGACGCGGCGATAGAGCGTGTCGCGCTCCACCGGTTCGCGTCCGGCTTCGCGGATCAACCGCTCCAGTCCCTCCCGGGTGAGCGACTGTGAAGTGGTCGCGCCGGCGTCGTGGTAAATCTTTTCCTCCACCACGGTCCCGTCGATGTCGTCGGCCCCGAAGCGGAGGGCCACTTGCGCCATCGAGGGGGTCAGCATGATCCAGTAGGCCTTGATGTGGGGGAAGTTGTCGAGCAGCAGGCGCGAGACGGCGATGTTTTTGAGGTCCATGAAGCCGGTGGGTTTGGGCACGTGCGCCAGGCCGGTATTTTCGGGATGGAAAGCCAGGGGAATGAAGGTCATGAATCCGGGGGCTTCATCCTGAAGTTTGCGAAGCTCGAGCAGATGATCTACCCGGTCCTCGGCGGTTTCGATGTGGCCGTAGAGCATCGTGGCATTCGAGTTCAGCCCCAGCCCATGGGCGATGCGATGCACCTTGAGCCAGGTATGGGCGCCGATCTTGTGGTCGCAGATCACGCGCCGAACCTTGGGGGCGAAGATTTCCGCGCCTCCTCCCGGCAGAGACCCCAACCCTGAATCCTTCATACGAACGAGAGCTTCGCGCACCGTAAGCTTGCCGATTCGCGCCAGGTAGGCGATCTCGACCGCCGTAAAGGCCTTCAGGTGAACCGTTGGGAATCGCTCCCTCAACCCCTTCAGCAGATCGCAGAAGTAGTCAAAGGAGAGGTCGGGATGCAGGCCGCCGACAATGTGAAACTCCGTGACCGCCTCGCTCCAACCTTCCGCCGCCGTGCGGAAGACTTCTTCCAGCGCCATGGTGTAGGCGCCGTCTCCCCCGGGTTTGCGGCCGAAGGCACAGAGCTTGCAACTGGCCACGCAGACGTTGGTGGGATTGATGTGGCGGTTGACGTTGAAATAGGTGACGTTTCCGTGCCGCTTTTCGCGGACGTGGTTCGCCAGATGGCCGATGGCAAGAAGGTCGTTCGAGTCATAAAGCGCGACGCCCTCTTCAAACCTCAGCCGCTCACCGGCAAAGACTTTCGCCGCAATGGGCTTCAAGGCTTGATCTTCGATCTGGATTTGACGACGGAGCATGAGAAATACTATCTTAACCCGAACTTATTGGCTGTGCAATTGCCCCGAGCCGGGGCTGGCCTCCTTGATTTAGGGGGAACTTGCTTAGGCTAACATGATTCTGTGCCCTGGTGTCCCTTTGCGGCCCTTTTGTAGCGCGATACTGTTCCATACTGATTGACTTCTTTCTCTCTCCTGCCTAAGATGGCCGAACGTGCTTCTCTCGATGTTCGATGTTCGGTGTTCGACGTTCGACGTTGGAATTGTCGAGGCTCAAGCGGGAGCGAACCCAATATGGCGAAAGGCGACAAAGCTTTACGCGACCACGTTCTCTACCTCCTTCGTGGAGGCGGGGCGCATGTCGATTTCGAGAAATCCGTCGCCGATTTTCCCACCCAACTCTGCAGCGTGAAGCTGGCCGGCGTGCCCTATACGGCATGGAGCCTGGTCGAGCACCTGCGCATCGCCCAGTGGGACATTCTGGAGTTCAGCCGCAACGCCAAGCACGTCTCGCCCGACTTTCCCGCCGGATACTGGCCTCCCGCAGAGACTCCGCCCGATGAGACGGCCTGGAAGAAGAGCGTGGGTGCCTTCCGCAAAGATCTGAAGGCCATGCAGAAAATGGTGGCGGACTCGAAGAAGGACCTCTTCGCCAAAATTCCCCACGGCGACGGCCAGACGCTGCTCCGCGAAGCGTTGCTCGTTGCCGACCACAACGCCTACCATATCGGCCAGCTCGTCACCATTCGCCGCCTGCTCGGCTGCTGGTCGGGTAAGTAGAAAACCCTATTCCGGCAAGTTCACCCGCCGCAGGAGGTCCTGGAAGCGCGCGTCGGAGCGGACTTGATAAATTGAGAGAGGGCAAAAGAGAATCCTTCTTCCACCACTGTTTACCATCTCCCCATCCTGGTGTATTCGGGGTAGAATCCCAACCTAAATGCTGGAACCAAGTCTTTGTCAATGTTTCCCTCGGATTTATCCGAGCTAGGAGGGACCGTGAGGGTGTCAACGAGGAGAGTAATTTTCTTTGCCGTTTTGTGTTCGCTGCTGCTGGCGGTTGGCGGACGGGCCGAGGTAAAGATCGAATATATTGCGCACGCCTGCTTCGTCATCACCTCACCCGGGGGGACGCGAGTCGTCGTGGACCCTTACAACACCAACCGTTGGCTCGGATACTCCTTTCCTGACGACCTTGAGGCCGACGCCGTCCTCATCACTCATCCTCACTACGACCATGACGCCGGTTACTACTTCCCGCCCGAGGTGCCGGTCTTCAGGAATCCGGGACGTTATCAGGTGGGGGACGTGCGCATCCGGGGGGTAGGCGGCAGGCACGCTGAACCCTACGGGAAAGAGTTCGGCCAGAGCAACACGCTCTGGGTGGTGGAGGCCGGAGGGCTGCGAATTGCGCACCTGGGCGATACCGGCCCGCTCTCTCCCGCCTCGATGCGAGGATTGGGCCCCGTCGATGTTTTGATGATTCCCGTCGATTCTCTCGACCACATTCTCAAGAAAAATGAGATCGAGGAGATGCGAGCCGCGCTTCGACCCCGCATCACCGTGCCGATGCACTACCGAATTACCGGTCTCACCGAACTCCCTCGGAGCCTCGGCCCCATCGAGCCCTGGCTCGAAGGGCGCAGGAACGTTCGTCGCTTGGGCGGCAACCAGATGCTTCTCGCTCGTGAATCGCTGCCCGAGACCGACCAGATCATGGTGTTCAATCCCTCGCCCGCAGTCCGTCGGTGGAATGCGGCGCTGTTTCAGGC
>JAPUME010000185.1 GCA_027294185.1 Acidobacteriota bacterium
CTTCTCGGGGGGAACCCTTGAGCCGGCAGCGATCGGACGGGGAGCTAATTCCGCCCGCCGGTTCGCACTGCCTGCGAGAGTTTCATTCCTCCGAGGGAGTCTCGGGAGCCTGGATTCAGTCCTGCCGCCGTACACATTCCCCCCTTATAAGAACAAGAATAATAGGCAAACTGCCCCTTGCGCGCAATTGCACCTGAGTCATACATCGGCTGTAAAAAGATTTTGTTTAGCTTGACCACCCCTGAAGGCTATCGCCCTTTAGCTCTGTAAAGATTTGATATGGAAGCGTTTAAGCTGCGGCTCAAGACTTGGGTGAAGTAAGGGAGGGTTCGAGTCCCGAGGATTACTCGAGCACCCGCACGCGGACCTGCGAAGGGGCCTCCGCTGACCGGTATACGCGCTGGGTCGCCTTCTGAAAATCCTCGGGTTTGGCCTTGTAGATGTCCACGAATTTCTGTGGGTTGCGGTCAATCAGCGGAAACCAGGAACTCTGAATCTGCACCATGATGCGATGGCCCCGGCGGAAAGTGTGGTAGGCGTCAGGCATGACGTATTCGACCTGCGTTACCCTGCCCGGCCGAAACGGTTCGGGTTTCTCAAAGCTGTTACGGAACTTGCCCCGCATGGCCTCTCCCCGCACAAGCTGCTGATATCCCCCCATCTGAACTCTTGCGGGGTTGGGGTCGGGATTGGGGTAGTCGCCCGGGTAGACATCAATCAGCTTCACGACCCAGTCAGAGTCCGTTCCCGTTGTCGAAACGTAAAGAGAGGGCGTAATCGGCCCGGCAATGGTGATGTCTTCTTTCAGAGGGTCGGTCGCATAGACCACTACATCGGGCCGTGAGGCGGCGAAACGCTGGTCGTCGAGCATGTGCTCGCGGGTCATGCCGATGGCGATGTTGGGGATGAAGGGCACGGGCTTCGCCGGGTCGCTCGTGTACTCATCGAAGGCGCGGTTTCCCCTCTCCGTTGGCGGCTCCAGGCTCATGCGGCCGTTCGAGTGAAAATAGAATGTTTTAGTGGCCACCTTCGAGGGCGGCCAGGAGTCGTAGCGGCGCCACTGGTTGGTGCCGGTTTCGAAGACATAGGCGTCCGGAAGTCCGGGATTTTCACCGTCTTTTAGAAAGTGCTTCAGAAACGGCAGCTCGATGTGGTTGCGGTAGAAGACCGCTGTCTTCTGGTTGAACCGAACGTTCCCCAGGCGGTCTCCGCTGGGGCCGTTCCATCCACCGTGCGCCCAGGGCCCAATGACGAGAATATTGTAAGCTTGGGGCGAAGTTCGCTCGATCGTTTGGTAAATGTTCAGGGGCCCGTAGAGATTTTCGGCGTCGAACCAGCCGCCCACAGTCATCACCGCGGGCTGGATGTCCTTGAGGTGGGGGAGGAGGTTGCGCGCCCGCCAGAACTCGTCATAGGTTCCGTGCTCCATCATCTCCTTCCAGAAGACGATCTGATCCTTAAAGTGCTTCTCGTTAATGTTCGCAAGCGTCCCCAGGTTCAAGTAGAACTCGTAGCCGTCGGGCGTCTTATAGTCGAAGGGGATGGGGGACTGCCGCGTGGGCTCCTCCAGCGCCTGCCCGAAGCGCGATAAGAAACGGAATGCGTGCGCCAGGTAGAAGGCGCCGTTGTGATGAAAGTCGTCGCCGATGAACCAGTCGGCAATGGGGGCTTGCGGCGAGGCGCACTCAAGCGCCGGGTGGGCGTCAATCATCCCGGCGGCGGTATAGAAACCCGGATAGGAGACGCCCATCATGCCGACCCGCCCGTTGTTGTTGGGCAGGTTCTTGACCAGCCAGTCGATGGTGTCGTAGGTGTCGGTGCTCTCGTCGACCTCGGCGGGGCTGCTCTTCGTGGACCGCTGCGGCCGCATGTGGACGAATTCGCCCTCGGACCCGTTGCGCCCGCGGACGTCCTGATAGACAAAGATGAAGCCTTCTTCGGCGTAATACCGCATCTGGCCCCTCGGGCGCTCGGGGTAGTTGTCCACGCCGTAAGGGCGGACGCTGTACGGGGTCCGCTGTAGCAGAATAGGATAGGCGACGGACTGTTCTTTCGGCGCGTAAACGGCCGTAAAAAGTTTTACGCCGTCCCGCATGGGTATTTCAAACTCGTATTTTGTGAAGTGCGCTTTGATGTATGCCCGGTCGGCCTCAAAAGGCTTCTGGGAGTCTTTTTCCTCGCCTGCCAGGAAGAGGGCGAAGAATGCCAAAACTACAGCAAGGAGATAGCGGGTGAGGTGTCTGGGGAGATTCACGATTATTCCGGGTTGGCGTTACTTCTTCAGGAAAGGGAGCCTCACGCCGATCTGAAGCTCCCTTGACCCAAAGCAAGCTAGGGGACGATTTCGATACTGTCCTCGCCAACGATTGCGATTCCGTCAAAAGTTTCGCCCGTGAGTTCGGCGGTTCCTTGTCCTGGCTCGATCATGAACAGAGCTGTCTCCACCTGACAGACCAGGTCCGGAATTAAGTCGCCGCTCACATCCTCAACGTTGCACAGAGGGCCTTTCTTTGCCCTGACGCGGACCTTAAGGCCATTGAAGAGCGAGGTGGTGTCGTCTATGTCGAAGACCTCGAATGTAGCGCTCCCCAGAATGGCCACCGAAGCCGAGCTGGCAGCAGGCTTGGCCCGGCGCCAGCCAGCGCGACCAAAGCG
>JAPUME010000186.1 GCA_027294185.1 Acidobacteriota bacterium
GCTCCCGTTGACCTGGCGGATAAAAAAGGCAGAACGCCCGCGGCTCTCCCCGGCGAGAAGCTGAATTCCGGAGCGGGCATCCTCGTATTCTTCCACAACGACCGAGTCGAGCTCCTCACGCAGGTATTCCTCAACCAACGACTCGTATCCCGGTGTGACCTCGACGAAGTCTGCCAGCACGCCCAGGGGGCGGAAACGATTGCCGTTACGCGGAAGCTCGCCCGAAAGCAGGCGGTGGACGTGTTCCGGGGCGTAGGTGTGGCGGGCCAGAGAATCATCCAGGACCTTCCGGCGTGCCTGGGTGCTGGAAAGGGATTCTTTCAATTTCTCCAGCGCTTCCCGTTGCTGTAATTCCTCCTGCCGGACCCTCTCCAACTCGTTGCGGGTTTCCTGCCAGGCTCGAACGGCTGCTTCCAAATCGACGGTGGATTTCCGGTAGCCGATAGAGAACCTTTCGCCTTCGGCCCGGAGCCGGCTGACTTCACCGGCCAGGGTGTCCCTTTCACCCTTCAGATGTTCCACCCGGCGCTCCACCTCGCGCCTGGACTCCTCATAGCGGATGCAGAGGTTCCTCAGGTCGGCGCCTTGTCCCACGGCATCAAGAAGGGCTTGTCGTTCTGAATCGCTTCGCGCCTCTTCCTGCTCGATTCGCGATGCAAGCTCGGTGTAGATCTTCTGCGTTTCAATGACCTGCCTTCGAGCCTGCTCCAGCTCCACTCGGGATTCTTCGAGCCTGTCTGATTTCGTGCGAACGGCCTCGCCGCGGCTTTCGAGCTCGGAGGTGAGATGATCTACCTCCTCCGTGGCCTCGCGCGACCTTTCGGCCAGGTCACTCAACTGTTGAGCGCAGCGCTCCAGGCGAGCCGTGGACCGCTCGGTTTCGATTTCGAGATCGTTTTTTTCCTCTCGAAGAGCGGTCAGCCTGTCGTCCATCTCATCGCTTTGCTGCCGGGACTCCTTGTGCTCGACCTCCCGGCTTTTCAGGGTTCGGGATTCGGCCACGATCTTCTGCTGCAGCCCTTCAATCTGCCGGCTCAGCTTGCGACATTCGCTCTCAATCGCCATCCAGCGGCTTACCAGCACCAACTTCATTCGGCCGCTCATTTCTTCCCTGAGCGCCCGGAAACGACGGGCTTTCCCCGCCTGCCGCCTCAGCGAGTTCACCTGTCGGGTGACCTCTTCCAGAATGTCATGGATGCGCGAAAGGTTTGCGCGTGAGCTTTCCAGCTTAGCCTCGGCCAGGCGCTTGCGTGTCTTAAACTTGGAAACCCCGGCTGCCTCCTCCAGGATGGCGCGGCGGTCGGCGGGTTTGGAGCTGAGGATTTGCCCGATGCGACCCTGCTCGATGATGGCGTAAGAATCCGGTCCCAGGCCCATGCCCATGAAGAGCTCCTGGACATCACGGAGGCGGCATTTTTCGCCGTTCATCAGGTAATCGCTCTCGCCGGAGCGGAAAAGTCGGCGCGAGATCATTACTGAAACCGGACCCGAGGGAGGTGCATCGTTAAACAATTCGGGTGAATCCGATGCGTCGGCTTCCGCCCTCGGCGATTGGCCGTTTCCTGAAGGGCCTTTTTTTCGGGCCTTGCGTCGGGCAGCTTTCAGCCTCGCCCCGCTGGGAATCAGGCCGCTCAGATGAGTGCCATCCGGGTCAACCAGCGTCAGGCGAACCTCCGCAAGTCCTGTCGGCGGCAGGCGGCGTGTGCCGTTGAAGATGACATCCGTCATTCGCCCGCCGCGGAGGATGCGAGCGCTCTGCTCACCCAGCACCCAGTTGATGGCGTCGGCCAGGTTTGATTTCCCGCATCCGTTCGGCCCCACGATGGCCGTGATGCCGTCTGTAAATTCCAATCGAGTCCGTTCGGAAAACGACTTAAATCCAACCAGCTCAATCGATTTCAGTTTTAACAAGGGTCAACTCTCCAGGGGAAGGTCGAGGCCGCACGCCTTCAGGGATACCTTCCCGGCTTGTCTCGCCGGAGAAGGGAATACACTGCGCCCAGCCAATCACTGTGGCCCTCTGCGATTCCAGGAACAGGAAGATTCAGAACGTCGGATGACGGAAACAGGAGCGGATTGACGCGGGTGGGTATATTCAAATGTGGAAAACTTGGAAAGGAGTATGTCGTGCTCTCCAAGCGAATGCTTCCTGCCACTTTCTCACGGTACTTTCCAACCAGTGCAGGAGCAACTCGAACAGTCCCCTAAACGCAGGCTACTATATCATTCTGCTAACACCTAGTAAAGAAATAACATCGAATAAAGCAAGGTGATCTTGCTAAATTAAACTCGGTGTTTGGCCCCGAAATCAGAATCCCATACAAGCGGAACCCCGGAAGTTAGGATTGGGATTTTGGAGGGGACTTGGCTTCCTCTGAGGATGACATCTTTTCGAGCGACTCTTCCACCTTTTCGAGCGCCGACGAGGAGATTTCGCAAACCGTTGCTGAATCCCCTCTCTTGGCGTAGGTCTTCTCTCTATTCCGGGTGAGAGAGACGCTTTCCTGTTGACCATCTCCCCACTCGACCCGCACCGTAATCTGCGGAGAATCCAGCCCGTAAGGGGAAAGAGGTCCGGGACGGTCGGCCACGAATTCCTCGGCACGAACGGCGTGAAGGTTTGCAAGCAACTCACTCACTTTCGAGCTTTCCGCCACGCCTTCCCCTCCGGAGGTCATTTGCCACTCGTCCTCCTTTTTTTCCAGGACCAGTTGGCGATCCGGAGTCTGAATCTCCAGTCGGCTGGCGTTGAAAGAGGAGAAATCGAACAGGTCGCGGTTACGAAAATCGGCGGCGGGTTTTTTGAACTGATTCACGAAGGTGTCAAAAACCGTAAAGACAGGCCCCTTGCCGCGCTGCATGGCAAAGTAGCGGCTCTCTTCCGACTTCTTGCCGATCCAGAGGTCGGCTTCATGGCCCTCTTCGATGGTGCGAACCCGAAGCGCCGGTCGCAGGAGGCCGTAGCGAGCGAGATTGCGCGCTTCCTCGCTGACCACGCTTTGCATCTGAGCATTCTCGAGACTCGTGACCAGACCCTCCACGCTGAACTTGTCGGTCCGCACCGCAGGCGGCAGGACCAGTTGCCAGTCGCCCGCGGGAGTCTTCTCAAAGTTTACGGGGCCCGAATCACCGGATATCCGAAGTCC
>JAPUME010000187.1 GCA_027294185.1 Acidobacteriota bacterium
GGGAGAACTCATAGCCGGGAGCCACCGCTGTGGGCGCCGCAAAGACCAGTGCCGTGCGATTGAAGACATCTCCGCTCAACCGCGCGTCAATCAGCCGGGAAAAACGGACGTAATAGTGGAGCAGCACAGCGCCGCTTAGCAGAAAAGTGAAAATGACCACCGCCACCAGGGCGCGCCAAAGCGGACTGCGATTTCGCCACGGCATTCGCCAGGTGGGTCGGGGTCCGCCGCCTCGTTTTCTTCTGGAATGTGTTCCGGCTGCCACGGGTTATAATCCCCGGTTTACGCTGGATGGACTGAAGTTGAGTTGAAACGTATGAACTTTTAGATCGACCGGTACGGTGTAGTGGACGGCGATAGAAACCCTCTTAAAGCTTACTTCGACCTGGACTTGATCGCGTGTAATGGGCAGATTGAGGGCGATTGCTTCTTCCACGATGTGATTCACGACCATTTCAGCCGGCCAACGGTGAACCGTGGCCTGGAGCGCCTCCTGGCGAAGCGTGTCCCTGAGCTGGTAATTGCCGATGTAAGCAGGGAGCAACTTCATAAACAGAAAACCGGCCAAACCCCACAACAAGAGGGCAGAAAGACCTTTTAGCCTGACCCCGCCTTTTTCCGAGATTCGCATTTCACCCCACACAAACCGATTGCAATTCTATCCGGGGCGCAACCGCCGCGTCTCGAGCTCACCTGCCGCCCGCTCGATTCTAACATCCGTCATTTCCCTTGTCGAGCGGTCCAGGATTTCCGTCAAACCCTTCTCGAATTTCTTCCGCCCCAGGGTCAATCGATAAGGAACACCCGTAAGGTCGGCATCCTTGAACTTCACACCCGGCCGCTCATCCCGGTCGTCGTATAACACATCGATCCCGCGCGAGCGCATCTCCTCATAGAGCTTGTCCCCGGCTTCCCGCAGCGCTGCAATTTCCATATTCGTCACCGTCAGGATTACCTCAAAGGGCGCCACGCTTGCCGGCAGGGCCGTGCCGTCGGCATCTATATTCTGTTCGATGGCAGCGGTGAGAATCCTCTCCAGGCCGATCCCGTAAGAACCCATGTAGAGGCTTACCTGCTTGCCTGCGCGGTCGAGAACCCGGGCGCCCATGGTGTCCGAGTAGCGAGTGCCGAGCTGGAAAACATGTCCGATTTCAATGGACTTGGAGACCTTCAACCGAAGGCCGCAAAGGATGCAAATATCACCATCCACCACCTCGTGCAGGTCGTGATATTCGGCCTTGAAATCCTTTCCGGGAGTGACGTAGCGCAGGTGCGTGTCTTTCTGATTCGCCCCGGAAATCATGTTCCGGCGGCCCTCGAGGCCCGCCTCGGCAAGGATTCGGACACCCTTTAGCTTGACGGGGCCCACAAATCCAAGCGGACCGCCCAAATAACGCTCCGCCTCTTCCGGCGTCGCAGGCCGGAATACGTCGGTCCCCAGAACCTCCGCCAGCTTCGATTCGCTCAATTGACGATCGCCCCGTAGGAGCAGCAGTACCGGCTTGTCCTCCGCAACGTACAACAGTGATTTGATGAACCTGGCGGCCACCTCCCCGGTGAACTTCACCATATCTTCAATCGTACGCTGCCCCGGGGTAGGAAACGGTTCCGGCGAATGCTGGGAGGAATCGTCTTCGACCGGGGAGGGGCGTGAGGTTGCCTTCTCCCGATTGGCCGCATACCCGCAGGAGCACAGCACGACCCAATCTTCTCCCGCGTCGCTCAGGACCATGAATTCATGAGAAAGCTTTCCGCCCATCGCCCCCGATGATGCCTCCACGATCTTGTACTTCAACCCGCAACGCTCAAAGATGCGGCAGTAAGCATCGTAGTGTTTCTTGTAGCTGACCTCCATGGCCGCCGGGTCGAGATCGAAGGAATAGGAATCCTTCATGATGAACTGCCTCATGCGCAGCAGGCCGGACTTGGGGCGCGGCTCGTCGCGGAACTTTTCCTGGATTTGGTACCAGATTTGGGGCAGTTGGCGGTAGGAACGCAGCTCCCTGCGGGCGATGTCGGTCATGCCCTCTTCATGCGTGATGCCCAGGCAAAGATCGCGCTGGTTGCGGTCCTTCAGCCGGAACATGATTTGACCCACCTGGTCCCAGCGCCCGCTCTCCTGCCAGAGTTCCGCCGGATTCAGAGCCGGCATGTAAAACTCCTGCGCGCCGATCGCGTCCATCTCTTCCCGGACGATCCGCGTAATCTTCAGGAAAGATCGCTGCGCCAAATAAAGATAAACGTAGATGCCGGAAGCGATTTGCCGCACGTACCCGGCTCTCAAGAGCAGCTTATGGCTGGGTGCTTCCGCCTCCGCCGGCACTTCGCGCAAGGTGGGAATAAAAAGTTTGCTCCAACGCATTCAGGATTTATTCAGTCACTTTCATTTATTTTCAATTTTCCCCGTTTCCCACCGGCCAATGTGGGATGTGGGAACATCTTGCGCTGAAAATGTCCACGGCGGTACCGCATCCGCCGAGATTCGCATTGTTCAGGAGAAGCGCATCTGTTGTCAAGCCAGGCGATATTTCCGTTGGATCGTCGAGCGCCTCCGGGTAAGGGGATGCAGCCGGTTCGGGAAATCCAGTTGCCAGGTCTCGGAGGCTCACGTAAAATCGAATAGGATCATGTCATCTGAGAAAATTCCGATCGCTCTGGGCGCCGACCACGCCGGATACCGGCTGAAGGAGCGACTGCGCGCCTATTTGAGCGACAAAGGCTATCAGGTCGAAGACCTCGGCACTCATTCCGAGCAGTCCGCCGATTACCCTGA
>JAPUME010000188.1 GCA_027294185.1 Acidobacteriota bacterium
ACGCTCGCCCGGGTCCCGAAGTATTCTTCATTGCGTTCCAGAATCACATTCCTGTCGGGAAGGGCGCTCACAAATCGATACGGGCCTGTCCCTATGGGCTGTTGAGACATCTCCGGGCCCGAACCTTCCGGCACAATGCCGATGGCCCCGTTGATCAAAGAGACGGGAAAAAGGACGTAGGGTTCCCGTAGGCGAAAAATGACGGTATAGGCGTCGGGCGCTTCGATCCTTTCCACACGACGATACGGTCCTGCCTTGACGCTGGTAAGCGAGCCGTCGAGGAGACTATCGAAGGTGAATTTGACATCGGCTGAGGTCAGAGGCCGCCCGTCGTGAAAGCGTACGTCTCGGCGAAGATGGAATAGATAAGTGGAGGGGTCGGAACTCTCCCAGCTTTCGGCAAGATCAGGTTTCAGTTCCAGGTTCCGGTCCCGCCGAAGGAGGCTGTTGAACACCATCTGGTTGATCCGTGCCGACTGAGCGTCGTTGCCGATGCGGGGATCAAGATTCGTGGGGCTCGATTCGATCAGAAAAACCAGCGTGCCGGGGTCCCGAGGGGTTTGGCAACCCGTCAAAAGGAGCAATGCGAGCAGCGCGATCAGGTTAATACCTCGACGCATAGATGACCTTCCCGAGTATGGCCGGCCTTGTTGCGCCGGTGACCGCCGGCAGGTTTCCCGGCAATCCCTTTAGAGTTCTCTCCGCCAGCAGGGCAAAGGCGATCGCTTCCTTGGCGTCCTCCGGGATGCCGAACTCGTGGGACTGCTGAAGGCGGGTTCCGGGCAGCATCTCCCCCAGGCGACGCATCAGGTGCCGGTTGTGCGCGCCCCCGCCTGAGACGATCAGCCGGTCGACGGGCGTACGCGGCAGGACGAACCGCTTGAGCGCTTCCACGATGGTTACGACGGTAAGTTCGGTGGCCGTCGCGATCAGGTCCTGTGAGCGATGCGAGGCCCCGGCTCTGAGAATTTTCCCTACGAAGTCTGCTCCGAACTGCTCCCGCCCGGCGCTTTTGGGAGGACGAAGACGGAGAAAGGAATGCGACAGGCACTTCTTTAGAACCTGTGGGATTACGAATCCATGAGAAGCGATGCGTCCGTTGCGGTCAAAATTCTGCTTGCCTCGGGTGTGGCGGCGAACCAGTGCGTCGATCACCATGTTGCCCGGACCGGTGTCGAATCCGACGACATCCTCCTGCCTGCCGCCGCGGGGAATTACGGTGATATTGGCGATGCCTCCGATGTTTAATGCGACCGTCCCCAGGCGCGCGTGTGCGAACAGCAGGTAATCGACCAGGGGCACAAGCGGCGCGCCTTGGCCTCCCAGTCCCATATCGGTGGGGCGAAAATCGGCGACGGTGGTCACCCCGCACCGTGCGGCAATCAGGCTGGGTTCTCCAAGCTGCAAAGTAGACGCCGGGTGCCTTGGGCCCTTCCTGCCACCGCTAGGACGGCCCTGATGGAAAACGGTCTGGCCGTGAGAGCCGATGCAGTGGAGAGAAGAGAGCTTTACCCTCTGGCGGCGACAAAGGCGCTCGACGGCCCGGCCGAAGAGGGCTCCCAGGCGAAAGTTGATTTCACTCAGAGCAGCCGTCGAGACCGCTTCTCCTCCGGCCAACTGCAGGAGTTGACGCCGCAGACGGGCCGGGTAGGGAAAGGTGTGAAAGGCCAGCAAATCCACCCGTGGGCGTCCGGCCTGTCCTGAAATCCGCACCAGTGCGGCATCGATGCCGTCGAGAGAGGTACCGGAGATCAATCCCACGGCCAGGCGGCCACCTCTTTTACCAGCCGACGGCATGGAGTTTAACCTCTGCTTCCTGAACCTGTTCCGAGAATTGCCTGAACCTTTGCGTTAATTTTGCGAACTCGTTTGCATTGAAAGACGCAGGAGGTGCGTCCAGCCCTCGTCTTAGGCGGGCGATTCTTGCACGGCTCTCCTTGAGTCTCTCGAGGTCGAGGCTTCCCTTGGAGGCAGCCTTCTCCAAGCCTGTCATAATCTCATGAAGGGAGCGCTCCCGGCTGCTCACAATCAACAGATCGCATCCTGCTTCGAGCGCCCTCACTCCGATTTCCCGCAGAGGGACACTGTCGGTAATCGCGCCCATTTCCAGGTCGTCGGTGACCACTAATCCTTGATAGTTCATCTTTTGGCGCAGCAGGTCCCTGATGATCCTGCTCGAAAGGGAAGCGGGAACCGGGGTCTGGAAATCGTAAGCCTTGTAGCAGGCGTGGCCCACCAACACCAGGGGCAGCAACTTCGACAGCCGGCGGTAAGGAACCAGGTCCTGTTGCCAGAGCCCCACCATGGGCTCATCGACAAGAGGAAGATGGAAGTGGGTATCGGCCCCTGCCTTGCCCAGTCCCGGAAAATGCTTTCCACAAGGGAGGATGCGGTGGCGTTTCAGCCCTTCGATGAACGATCGCGCAAATTCGGTTACCTGGGTTGGGTCATCTCCGAACGTCCTTTGGGCAAGTGCCTCTCGGGAGGTGTGAGTGCGGAGGTCGAGGACGGGCGCGAAGTCCAGATTGAAACCGAGCAGTCGCAGGGCGGTGCCGATCAAATCGCCCTGTTGATGGGCGAGCGAGGGCTTCCCGGTCCGTGCCACACTTTCGGCGGAAGGCAGGGGAGGCAGGAACTTTTTCAGGCGGTCGACGGTTCCTCCTTCCTCATCGATCGAAAGGAAAGGCCGGTGGGGAAGATGAGCGTAGAGGTCTCGAACGAGCTGAGCGGTCTGTTCCGCCGTGCGCAGGTTGCGGGCGAAGAGGATGACGCCGGCGGGGCGGTAGGTGTCCAGAAGTTTCCGGACTGAGTTGTCAACCTGCTCGGCTTCAAAACCGATAATCAGGTGCTGGCCGAGCGTTTCCATGAGGGATGTATTCATGAACCGATCTGCTTTTTCAGTTGCGCCAGAAGATTGAGCGCGTCAAGTGGTTTCAGGTTGTCGAGGTCCGCGTCTTCGAGTGCCTTAATGACTTCGTGGTTGAGAGGTGTGAAGATCGTGAGCTGTACCGGCCCGCGGGATTTCCCCTCGCCTTCTTCGGAGGATGCGGCGAGATGTTCGCTCAGGTTGCGCTCGCTCTGCTCATGGCGCGCCAGGATTTCCCTTGCCCGCTCGATGACCTTGGGTGGAAGGCCCGCCAGACGCGCCACGTCGATGCCGTAGCTCTTGTCGGCGCTTCCGGGGGCTACCTTGCGGAGAAAGAGAATACCGCTTTCGGTCTCTTTCACCGTGACGTGGTAGTTGCGGACGCCAGGCAGAAGCTCCCCCAGTTCCGTCAACTCGTGGTAGTGAGTGGCGAAAAGCGTCTTGGCCCGGACCTCAGTGAGCAGATGTTCGACAACGGCCCAGGCCAGGGAAAGCCCGTCGAAGGTCGCCGTACCCCGGCCCACCTCATCCAGCAGAATCAGGCTGTGGCGCGTCGCCGTGTTGACGATGCCGGCCGTTTCGGTCATCTCCACCATGAAAGTCGAGCGGCCGCGGGCCAGATTGTCTGAAGCGCCGATGCGCGTATAGATGCGGTCGAAAATCGGCAGCACAGCCTTTCTGGCCGGAACGAAGCTCCCCATCTGCGCCATCAAGGCAATCAGGGCCGCCTGGCGAAGGTAGGTGGACTTGCCCCCCATGTTGGGACCGGTGACCAGCAGAATTCGATCGCTTCCGGAATTCATGTAAAGATCGTTGGGAGTGAATTTGCCGCCGCGGTCCGTCTCCTCCAGGCGTTCTACAATCGGGTGACGAGCTTCCGCAAGCATGAGTTCGTCTTTCTCGTCGCTGGAAAATTCAGGGCGATGGTAATCCCTGGTTGCCGCAAGGAAGGCGAAGCAGGCAAGCAGATCAAGTCGCGCCAGCGACTGAGCCGTGCGGCGAATCCGAGGGGCGTGGCCGGCGACCTGGTTTCTAATCTTGACAAAAAGTTCCTGATCCAGCGTGCGGATCTTTTCTTCCGCATCGAGGACCTTTGCTTCGTAGTCTTTGAGTTCCGGCGTGGTGAAGCGCTCGGCATTGACCAGAGTCTGCTTCCGTTCGTAGTCGTCAGGGGCCAGGTGGGTATTGGTTTTGGAGATTTCAATGTAGTAGCCGAAGACGTTGTTGAAGCGAACTTTGAGCGAACCGATGCCGGTCCTTTTACGCTCGCGTTGTTCAATGGCGGCGATATGTTGCCGGGAGTTCCGGCTCAACTCGCGTAGCTCGTCGAGCGGGGGATGGTAGCCGGGGCGAATCAGGCGGCCTTCGGTCAGTTGCGCGGGAGCTTCCGGATGAATGGCCTCTTCAAGCAGTTGGTAAACATCATCCAGAGGATCGATCGCTTGAAAGAGCTCCTTAAGACGAACGGCGCTAAAGGGTTCCACGAGGCTCCTGATTTCAGGCAGAAGCTCAAAGGAGGATTTCAGTCCCAGCAGGTCGCGGCCGTGAGCGGTTCCCAGAGCGACTTTGCTCAACAAGCGTTCCAGGTCTTGCACCCGCGAAAGAGTCGCACGAATCTTCTCGCGGCCGATGGTCGAGCCGGTGAGCTCCTCCACCGCATCCAGTCGGGCGGTAAGCTCGGAGGGGTCGAGCGAGGGGTGCAGAATCGAGTCCCGGAGCAGGCGCGATCCCATTGAAGTTACGCATTGATCCATGGATCCTGAAAGAGTTGTTTCCGGCGAATTGCCGAACATCGGCTCGAGCATCTCGAGGTTGCGAAGGGTAACGGGGTCGAGCAGCAGGCAATCCTGTTGGTGGTAAAATTTGAGATGGTCCAGGGGGGCGAGCGCGGCTCGTTGAGTTTCCCGCACATAATGGATGATCGCTCCGGCGGCGGCCAGTGCCGGTGGTCGACCGTCCAGTCCCAGGCCGGTAAGGTCGGCCACGCCGAGCTGTTCACGCAAGATTCGACGGCAGTAGTCGGGCTCGAAGACCCATTCGTCCAGATAGGTTGGGACGGGGAGGTGATAGCCCTGTTGGGAGTTTCCGTCTGTTGAGGCCTGTTCCTTGCTCGATTGAGTTGCCTGACCGCGCGACAGCAGGACTTCGCGGGGGCGCATCCGTTCCAGTTCGTCGTTGAGATTCGCCGCCGCATCGGGACCGGAAAATTCGGTGACCCGAAAATCTCCCGTAGAGAGATCAGCCAGCGCCAGGGCTACGGATTCTCCCTTGCGTGCAATGGCGCCGAGGTAGTTGTTTTCACGGGCGCTTGCAATTCCGGCATCGATGGCGGTTCCGGGCGTGACGACGCGCGTGACCTCGCGCTTCACAAGTGTTTTGGCTAGTTTCGCGTCCTCCACCTGATCACAGATGGCGACACGGTAGCCTTTGCGAATCAGCTTATTCACGTATCCTTCGGCCGCGTGGTAGGGAACGCCGCACATAGGGATGGCGACGCCTTTCTCCTTGTTGCGCGAGGTCAGAGTAATTTCGAGTTCTCGTGCTGCGGTGACCGCATCCTCATAGAAGAGTTCATAAAAGTCACCCAGCCGGAAAAAAAGGAGAGTCTCCGGGTAGCGCTGCTTGATGCTCCCGTACTGGCGCATCAAAGGAGTGGAGGGAGTCGAAGGACCGGATGGAGTTGGCGGACGGGACGGTTTGCTCATATTGGAAAAACCTGGAGGGTCATTATCAAACGCGGCGAGGGTTTTGTAAACGTCTTCTCGCCATATCATTTCGGGCGCATCAGTTCTGCCCGGGCCGAGTGCAGCAACAGGCAGCGTTTGCGTCTCCTTCCGTTTTTCCTGTAATCTGGAACGGAGAAGCCGTGAGAGTACTGGGAATCGATACTACATCAAAGCAGGGGAGTCTCGCCTGGATCGAGGAAGGAGAGACTCCGGTAACGGTAAGCTTTGAGGGCGGGCAGAAGCATTCCCTGCATCTGTTCGGCGCGGTGGAGCGCTTGCTGCGGGAGCGGAACCGAAGCCTCGCCGAGATTGACCTTTTTGGAGTGGCCACGGGCCCCGGATCGTTCACAGGCATCCGAGTCGGTCTGGCGGCGGTAAAGGGTTGGGCGGAGACACTCCAGAAACCGGTTGCGGGCATCTCTGTCCTGGAAGCGATGGTGGCTTTGGGGAATCCCCCAACGCCCTGGGCTGTTCCCGTTGTAAACGGAGGGCGAGGCGAGTTGTACGTCGCTTTTTTTCGTTCCCTCGCCGCTGGGAGCAGATTTCAAATGGAGGGAGAGGCGACGGTCATTTCAGATGAGGATTTCCCCGCCAGATTGCGGGAGAAGTTTTCCAGACAAGATGATGCCACGCTACTCACCCGAGCTGACCAGGACCTGGGAGCGACGCTGAATCGCATTGGGTGCGAAGGTTTTTTGCGGCAAGAAATTCGTCGGCCACTTGCCCCGGCCGTTGCAGCCCTTGCCGCCGAGGGGGTGGAAGGGCGAAGAGTTGGCCCGGCGGAGGAGTTGCGGGCGTTTTACATTCGCCGCCCTGACGCCGAGCTCCACTGGAAGGAGGATTGAAACCGTTTGCTGAGACCGGGTGAATCGCGATCCTTGCCGGTTTCGGTCTTTTCAGTGTCCTGTAAGTCGTGTGTTTTCAGCGGCCTCGAAGAGGCAATGGCCTTGTTGGTTTTCGGTTGAATTGGATTCCGACGATATGCTAACGTCTTGCTGGAATCTTCCCAATGTCAAGGAGGTCACGGTCATGAGCACTCCCTCTGAAACGATCCAGGAACAGTTGTTGGCCACCAACGATCAGTATCGTCGCTTGAAGGCCGATCACTTCCGCTACGGTGAGAAGTTGGAGCATTTGGCCAGTAAAGGTTTTCTGACTGAGGAAGAGAGGGTCCAGGAGAAAACTCTAAAGAAGTTGAAGCTCCAGGTGAAGGACCAGATGGAGCAACTGGTACAGCAGCAGAAGACTGGTTAGCGGCGCTCCCATCGGCTGCAGTAAACTGATATCTGGACGGGTTCAGAGGGCCCCAGGAAGCTAGCGGGTAACTTTTTCGCCTCGCCGGGCGTGGCACTCCCCGCAATCCATTTAAGTTTTCAATGGTCAAAGAAGGGTACTGGTACGGATTGCCGCTGGTTTTGCTTGCCGGAGGGTTGCTGGGGCTCAAACTATATGTTCCGGCAGTGGGCGCCGTGGTATTGGCGGTGCTGGTCTTGAATTTCTTCCGGGACCCGAATCGAACCATTCCTGCCGATTCTGCATGTCTGGTTTCTCCCGCCGACGGACGCACGCAAGAGGTGGTCGAAGAGGAATTCGACGGACGAAGATGGCAGAGGATAAGCATTTTTATGTCCCCTCTGGACGTGCATGTAAATCGATCTCCACTGAAAGGGGCGATTGTCGCCGTGGAGTATCGCAAAGGGAGTTTCCACCCCGCCATGCGTCCCGAAGCTTCGCTGGAGAATGAGCAGAACGTCGTTACTATTTGCGGGGAACGGACAACGGTTGTCGTCCGGCAAATCGCCGGGTTGGTGGCCCGGCGCATCGTTTTCTGGAAGCGGAAGGGGGATACGCTTCAGAGGGGCGAACGGTTCGGATTGATCAAGTTTGGCTCGCGAGTGGATATTCTTATGGAACCCGGAATTGAGATTCTCGTAAAACCGGGTGACCGCGTGCGAGCCGGGAGCAGTATTCTTGCCATTCATCACCCGTAGTAACCCCCGGGAGCATCCCCGGCGGCACATGGAGAGGGGCGTTTCCCTGGTGCCCAGCATGTTTACCATGGGAACGCTGGCCTGCGGCTTTTACGCGCTCCTGTCCACTCTCCGCGGCGCACAGTTGCTGACCCCGGGAACGGTGGACGGTGCGGCCGTAGCGGCCTTCGACAATGCTGCCAAAGCCATCGGCTGGGCGGTGGTCTTTGACGGCCTCGACGGGCGCATCGCTCGCTTGATCCGTTCCACGTCGAGCTTCGGGCGCGAGTTCGATTCCTTGGCGGATGTGATCGCTTTCGGATTAGCGCCGTCGGTGCTTGCCTATGCGTGGGGAATGCGCTGGTTGGCGATGGATTACGGGCACGAATGGACCCGGCACCTGCAACCGTTGAGTTGGATCGTCTGCTTTGCTTTTGTCATCTGCGGCGCCGGACGCCTGGCACGCTTTAACCTTCAATCGACACGGGGCGGGACGGATCACCGCTTTTTTGTTGGGATTCCTATTCCGGCCGCTGCCGGATTAGTGGCTGCCGTCGTGCATTGGACGAAGTTGCCGTTAGATTACTGGGTCTCAGGAATTGCCTGGCTTGCCATTCTCTCCCTGCTGGCGTTTCTCATGGTGAGCCGAATCCGCTACTTCAGCTTCAAGTCTTTGGACCTCCGTCGCCGCAGGCCTTATGCGACGTTTATTTTCGTCGGATTGATTGCCTGGTCCATTTTCCTTTTTTCCGAACAGGTCCTCCTCCTGATTGCTTCTGCCTACATGCTATCAGGGTTCGTATACCGTGCTGCCGCACGCTCCCAGCCTTCCGAGTCCGACTCTCGAGAAGTCAACGCCGTATGAGCCACTCCCAGGGCGGATATCAGGTGGCGATTCTGGGCGCCTCGTCACTTTCAGGAAAAGAATTGCAGAACATACTCCGGGAAAGGCTTTTTCCTGTGGCCGGCGTGGCGACTCTTGGGATTGGGACGACCACTGGATTTGGGCGGTGGCCGACAACGTGCGCATCTCAGCGAGGAATGCTGTCAAGATTGCCGAATCGCTAATTCCCCAAAGAGAGAAATGACGATCTCCTCACGATACCAGCTTGGCGGGTGGGCCGTGCTCGTGGCGGCAATCATGACCATGATCGCTACGAGTTGCGGCTATCGTGTCGCGGGGCGGGGAAGCCGTCTTCCTTCGGATGTAAAATCCATCGCAGTTCCCGCTTTTCGGAATGAAACGCCCCGGTTTCGCATTGAGCAGAGACTGGCTTCGGCTCTTACCCGGGAATTGATTCGCCGGACGAGCTTTGGGGTCACGGCCAGTGAGGAACAGGCGGATGCGGTTTTGACCGGCACGGTCGTTCGCGCCGGTTCCCGCGCCGTCGCCTTTGACCTGAACACCGGTCGGGCGACCACACTGCAGATGGAAATCGAAGCGAAGGTGGAACTCGTGGAACAGGGAAGCGGGAAAGTCCTGTTCTCGAATCCCCGCTATATTTTTCGCGAGCAATATCAGATTGATCCGAACATCGAAGTCCTGTTTGAAGAGGACGAAGCGGCACTGGAAAGAATCGCTCGTGACATGGCCCAGACTCTCGTCAGTGAAATCCTGGAAAACTTCTAGACTCTCCGAGCCAGCCCTGAGGTTTGCGCCGATGGTGGGATATCGCAACCTATGACACCTCGACAGTTCCTCGAACAATTGCGCGACAACCGTTGGGCGCCCGTCTATTTCTTTTGCGGCGAAGAGGGCTTTTTCCATGACCGGTGCCGGCAGGTGTTGCTACGCACGGTGCCGCCGGAGGTCCGATCCTGGTGCGTTCATTCGGTGGACTTTGCGCCGGGCGGGCTCGCTTCGTTGCTGGAACAGGCCTACCAGATGCCGATGATGGGGCCACGAAATGTCTTTCTGATTCGGGACGTCGGGGATTTCAGCCATGCCGCCGAGGAGGACTACGAAGCCCTGAAGGGATACCTCGAAAAGCCCTCCCTGTTCTCCGCCGTAGTGTTTATGGCCGAAGAGCCGGACCGCCGCCGCCGCTTCGTGTCGCTCCTGCTGAAGCGGGCCGAGGTGGTCGAGATGCGCCGCCCCGAGGGGGCCGACACCCTTCGTTGGGTGGCGGAGATCCTGAGGGGCCCGGGAATTCAGATTGACCGTGCGGCAGCGGAGACCCTGGCTCGGAAATTGGGTGGAAACCTCCTGTGGATTCAAACCGAGCTCGAAAAGCTTCGTCTGGGAAATCCCGGAATCAAGCGGATTACCGTCCAGGACCTGGATGGACTGGTTTCGATCGCTGAAGATCATGAGGTGAATCTGCTCCTACGGGCCCTGGCGGAGCGAAACGGGGGCGAGGCCCTCCGCCGCCTGGACAGCCTCCTCAGAAGCAGCGAGCCCGAGTTGCGGCTTCTCTGGCACATCGCCCAACTGTTTCGCCGGTCACTTTCCGCTCCGCCGGGTGGCACCTATCCCCGGCGTTTCCCTGCCGGGCGCGGCGGAGATCGAGACTTGGCGGCGCAGACAGCGGCCAGAAATTACTCCGAACCGGAACGGAAAGAGGTTTTGCGGTTCGTCCATGAGGCGGATTTGGACATCAAATCGTCATGGAAGGATACGCAGCTTCGCCTGGAACACCTGATCTGGAGGATTGTGGGACCCGGGGCGGAAGGCCCTATCCGGGCTCAAGGGGCGTCACAATCAGCTAAGCGCGTTTAGTTGACGTGTCAGGCGGGATTTGTGGCGGCTGGCGGCATTGGCCGGGATGACTCCCTTTCCAGCCGCCTTATCCAGCAGGGACAGGGTTTTTTGCAATTCTTCGAGGGCTTTGGTTTTGTCTTTCTTCGCCAACAGGCTGCGGACAAGCCGGATCTGGTGCCGCACCTGTGTAAGGTGGGAACGCTTGATGCGTGTTCTCTTTCGAGTCTGTTTGATTCGCTTTACTGCGGAAACATGCGTTGCCATGAGTCATCCTTTTCCGTGAATACTACCAATTTAGCAGTCCCACTCGGAATCGTCAACCATGACGCAGTTCTCTTGACTCCGGGTTGGCGGTTTCATAGAATCGCGAGGTTACAGATTCAGCTTTGCAAGCGATATTTCAATGAAGCTCCATGGACAAGAGACGAATCGAGCAATATAAGAACCGCCTGCTTGAAAAACAGGAAGAATTGCGGCATTTAGTCGTGAAGAGCGAGCAGGACGGGCGGGAGGCCGACGAAGCGGCCACTCAGGATATTGCTGACAAAGCGGCCAATTCCTACGCGAAGGAGTTCCTTTTTCACCAGAGCGACGACCAGCGGCGAATTCTGCAACTCGTCGAAGAGGCTCTCCACCGAATCGCAAAGGGGGATTTCGGGTCGTGCGTCGCCTGCGAAAAGGGCGTGCAGAAGAAACGCCTGGAAGCCGTTCCGTGGGCCCGCCACTGTATCGGTTGCCAGGAGAAACAGGAGCAGGGCCTTCTCTAATCCGGCACTCAAGCCGATTTCCTCTTTCACCCGATTCGTTTCCGGAACAATATCGGTCTTCCGGGAAGCGGCGGAAGGCCTCTGCGCCGTGTTGTTTCCCGGCGCCTGCCTGGTTTGTCGTCAACCTCTGGTCCGAATCGGCCGGTTGCCGGTGTGCGGTGAGTGCTGGTCCGGTCTGAAATCCTACCACGGCCCGGCCTGCGCCGAATGCGGTCGGCCCTTTCCCTCCTCGGTGCCTCTTTTGACCGACACGCCGCTTTGCGGTTTGTGCCGGCAGGGAGTGTTTCATTTTGAAAGGGCAAGATACTTCGGGCTCTACGAGGGAAGTCTGCGCCAGATGGTGCTGCTCTTGAAGTTCGGTCGTCAGGAGCAGCTCGGATACCGGCTGGGGCGCTTGCTGGGAGACGCTTACCGGTTCCACGAGGAGGTCCAGCAATGCAGGCTGGTGGTTCCTGTTCCGCTCCACCGGGCTCGCAAGAGAGAAAGAGGTTTCAATCAGGCGGAAGCGCTGGCGGCGGGCGTGGCCAGGAGCCTTGGCCTTTCTTTGAACTCCGGCATCCTTCATCGGATTCGGCCTACCCCGCCTCAAACCGGCCTATCCTATGGCGCACGGCGACGGAATGTTCAGGGAGCGTTCGAGGTTCGCGGTCGCTCTTTGCGTGGACAACCTGTGCTGCTGGTCGACGATGTAATGACCACGGGAGCGACGGCCCATGCCTGTGCGATGCGGCTGAAGCAGGCCGGCGCCGAGAAGGTCCTGGTACTCACCCTGGCTCGGGCCGAGCCGCTGGTCTGGGAGCGCGATGCGGCCCTGGCAGGCTCTGCGCCATCACCGACCGATGAGGGGGGAAGAACCCCGCTGGAAGTGCGGGAGTGAGCCGGGAGGCCGCGGTTGACGCAGCCGAAGGCATGCGGGCATAATGAGTGGGTCTTCGTTTCAAAGAAGACACGAGACGAATCGAACATGGTAGAAGCGCGAAAACATCCCCTGCGAATGCCTGTGCTGGTGCTCAACGCCACCTATGAGCCGATCAATATCACCGGCACGCGCCGGGCCATCGTGTTGCTCCTCAAGGGGATCGCCATAACCGAGGAGGAAAACGGCGCTTTCCTTCATGCCGCCCGTCTGAGCATGCGGGTTCCGAGCGTGATTCGCCTGACCGAGTTCCGAAAGATACCCCACCGCACCCGCGCCCTCTCCCGCAAGAATATCCTGATGCGCGACCGCCATACCTGCCAGTTTTGCGGCCAGGTCTTCAACCCTTCAGACCTTACACTGGACCACGTCATCCCTCGCTCCCGCGGGGGCCACACGGACTGGGATAACCTTGTGACCTGCTGCCACGCCTGCAACAACCGCAAGGGGAACCGCCTGCCCGAAGAGGTGGGTGTACGGCTGCTGCGCCAGCCCCGCCCCTTCACGCTCCACACCAGCCGCCAACTGATGCGCCTGATGGGGCAGTCCGAACACAAATGGCGCAAGTACCTCTTCTACTAGTCCTTTCGCAGACATCCCTTCCAATATCTGGGTGCTTATCGCTGCGAAGCGCCGGTGCCGGACTCTTGGAAGCCCATGCCACCCACGGGAGCCATCATGCCGCCGTCGACGCTGTAGGCTGCACCGGACAGGAAGGAGGCCTCCTCACTGGCCAGGAAGGCAACCAGCCGTGCCACCTCATCGGGTTGACCCAACCGTCCGAGGGCATGCGCCTGCTCACAGGTTCTGAGGACCCGCTCAGGGTCGGGGTCGAGTGAGGCCGACCAGCGCAGCATGGGCGTGTCGATCGCGCCCGGGCAGACGCAGGTGGCGCGGATGTTTTCGTGGCCGTAGTCGATGGCCAGCGAGCGCGTCAGGCCCAGCACGCCGTGCTTGCTCGTCACGTAGGCAATGGAGTTTGTCACCGCCCCCAGCGACTGCACCGAGCCCACGTTGACGATTGCCCCCGCGCGACGGCGAATCATCTCCGGCAGCGCGTATTTCGACATCAGAAACATGCTCTTCAGATTAACCCGCAGCACTTCGTCCCAGCTCTCCTCGGAGGCGGAAACGGCGGTGCCGTAGCGCTGGATGCCCGCATTGTTGACCAGGACATCTACGCCGCCGAGGGCAGTCTGAACATCGCGCACCAGCTTCTGGGCTTCAGGGGCCAGGGAGACGTCGCCCGGGAAGGCGCGGGCCGTTCCTTTCATACCTTCCTGGCGGGAGATCTCCTCCGCTGAAGATTTGGCCTTGTCGGCGTCAATATCCACCACGGCGACGCGCGCACCGCGCTCGGCGAAGATGCGGCAGCAGGCCTTGCCGATGCCCGAGCCCCCGCCGGTAACGAGCACAACTTTGGATTCGAATTGCATGGCAGTCTTTTGTCCTCCTGGGAAATGGCGTGCTATTTTAGCATGGCGGCGGCGCATGAAGTTTCTCTTGCCAGGCGGGAACGCTCGAATCAACTAGTTGGCGAAACGGGAGAGCACTGGTATTATCAGTAGTGGAAAATCTGTTTCCCACTGCGGAGAGGTGGCCGAGGGGCCGAAGGCGGCGGTTTGCTAAACCGTTATCCTGTTGATAGCGGGATCATGGGTTCGAATCCCATCCTCTCCGCCAATCCAACCAGTTACGGGCCATGAGCCCCTGCAAGAGAAGTCACTCAATCCCCTCAGGTTTGCAAATTGCAAACATTTTGCAAACGGGCGCCGGTAGAGTTACATGACAGGCGCCTGCGCTTTTTCCATTGCGGCCCGTAGGCCGGCGTCAATC
>JAPUME010000189.1 GCA_027294185.1 Acidobacteriota bacterium
CCGCGCGGGACCGGGCCAGTTGGGCGTCGAAACTCGCAGGGTCAATCACGGCAAGAATCTGGCCTTTCTTGACGACACTGTTGAAATCTGCATGGAGCTCCTGAATTCGTCCCGAAACCTGGCTGCCCACCTGCACGGTAACAACCGCCTGAAGTAAGCCGGTGGAAGCGATGTTATAAGAGATGTCCCCACGCGAGGCTTCCACGGTGATGAACATGTCTTCTTCCTGCCCTCCTCCGCGCAGGAACACGTAAGCTCCTACGAGAACAATCGCAGCCGCAATCACCAAAAAACGCGCGCGTAGCAGGCCGTAACGATTCAGGATTTCCCTGGCAGGATTCAGATTGATAGCCATTTCAATTTAACCTCATGTCCGGGTCCGTTTCGGCCCCGGAACATTTCCTGGAATTGTTGTTGGGCAAATCAGGACGAGTTGTCGCCCTCTACTCGTCTCTTCTTCCATTGTCCAGACGCGAATCTCTTAATCGGCCGCGGAGTTCAATCAACTCCCTGAGCAACTTCGGGAAATTCAACGCCTGCGCCTTCGCGCTCTCTGTGCGCGCCGCTTGTCAAACTTCTCGACCATCGCTTCGAACCGTTCCCGTTGCTCGTCGGTAATGACCTCCCGGATCTGCTCCCGTGCGATTTCCCGCATAGCCGCGTGCTGCTGATCCGAATTCTTGTGAACCTCGCCGTGCTTATCCCGCATCTCCTCGATGATCTGCTGCACCCGTCCGGACTGCTCATCGTTCAGCGAAAGCTCCTGTTTGAGATGCTTCACAACATCTTGCCGGGTCGGGGCTCGGCGCCCCTGGCGCACATATTTCCGGTAAAGGGACCCGCCACCAGCGCCCGCCAGGGCGCCTAAAAGGAACGTCACGATAAAGTAGACAATCACCCGTCGCTTCAAGGCAGGTCTCCCTCCAGGGTGGCCGGACTCACCCGAAAGCCGACAATCTCTTCTCCCTCAGCCAGGGCGGATTCCAGGATGAAGTTGCTCTCATATTCATAGGCAAAGGTCTCGTACAGATGGGCCTCCGCTTCCAATTGCACCTGATCCGCTTCAGGCTGGGACCCATTCGGAAGAACCAGCCCCAGGGCAAGTACCATGCTGGCCATGCCCGTAGCCCAGATAATCTTTCTCCCGATTCCTTCCCAGATTTCCTCGATCCCGAGGACACCGGATTCTGACTCGATTCGAGCATTCAGGCGAGGCCAGAAAGCTCCCGACGGCTCCGGGGGAGAGTCCTGCCGGGCGAATTCAGTACCCAGTTTCAGAGCGCCTTCCAGGGCTTGATATCGGCGGCACTCTGAGCACCCACGAAGGTGGGAGGCGAGGTCTTCGGGCATCTGCCCGGATTCCCACAACTCGGTATATCGGTGTTCAAAATCTCGACATCGCATGGGATTATCTCCTCTTTCCCACCAGACGACGAAAATCTTCCAACATCCGCCGCCTGGCCCGGAGCAGTTGAACCTTAACCGTAGCCGGTTTCAAATCCAAAAGCTCACTGATCTCCCGGATGGAAAAACCCTCCATCTCTTTCAGAGTCAAGAGGATGCGCTCCTTCGCGGGAGCGCGCTCTAACAACTTCCCCACCAGGTCTTTCAGGGCCAACTGTTTATCAACTGGTATCTGGTCCGCCGAAGTTCCTGATGACGGGATTTCGGACGATTGAAAAACCTCCTCGATAGAAGGACCAGACCCAACGTTTTGACGGGTCCGTTGACGGCGCAAATAATCGTAGGCGTGGTTGATCGTGATACGTCCCAGCCATGTGCCGAACGGTGACCTCCCGTCGTAGGAGCCGAGCGAGACGTGCACCTTTAGAAAAACTTCCTGCGCCAGATCTTCGACATCTTCCCGGCGCCGGACCAGGCGATAGAGCAATGAGAAGACTCGCCCCTGAAAGAGATTCACCAGCTCTCGAAACGCCTGTCGGTCTCCAGCCGTACATCGGCGAATAATCTCTTTCTCGGAGTTCCTTCGGTCTTCTGCCTTTTCCATCCATAGCTCGTCGAGCCATCGGCTCCAATCTTAGGGACGCAGCAACCGTAGCCTAGGTTACGCTAAAATTAGAATCGAGGTAAGCCCCGAACCGCAGGGGATCAGGCGCCCACTCACCTGGGGCGCACCCAGATCAAAGTCTTTCGTCTCAACCGCTTATTCCCATTCGATCGTACCCGGAGGCTTGGAAGTAATGTCGTAGACGACCCGGTTCACCCCTTTCACTTCATTCACGACGCGAGTCGAGATGCGCCGGAGAAGATCGGCAGGCAAGTGAGCCCAGTCCGCCGTCATACCGTCCTCCGACTCGACCGCGCGCAGGGCCACCGTGGCGCCGTAGCTTCGCGCATCACCCATAACACCCACGCTCGACACCGGCAGCAGCACCGCAAACGATTGCCACAGGCAGCGATAGAGTCCGGCCTGGCGGATTTCGGTCATAATAATCCGGTCCGCTTCGCGAACCATTCGCAGCCGCTCTTCGGTAATCTCCCCCACGATGCGCACAGCCAGCCCCGGTCCCGGGAAAGGGTGCTGCCAGAGGATTTCTTCGCTCAATCCAAGCTCTTTCCCTACGGCCCGCACCTCGTCTTTGAAGAGCTCACGGAGCGGTTCGATCAATTTGAACTTCAGTTGGGTGGGCAACCCACCGACATTGTGATGACTCTTGATCATCGCCGCCGGCCCCTGGACCGAAACCGACTCGATGACGTCGGGATAGAGCGTCCCCTGAACCAGGTAATCCACCTCGCCCAGCCCGGCGGCTTCCTCCTCGAAGACCCGTATGAATTCCTCACCGATGATCTTGCGTTTTCGCTCCGGGTCAATGACACCCTTCAGCCTGGTGAGGAACCGTGCCGAGGCATCCACCGCTTTGAACTTCAGGTGGAACTTGTCCCGCAAAAGGCTTGAAACCCGCTCCAACTCCGCGTGGCGCAACACCCCGTTGTCTACAAAGACACAGACCAGCCGGTCGCCTATGGCGCGGTGGACGAGCGTCGCCGCCACGGTGGAGTCCACGCC
>JAPUME010000019.1 GCA_027294185.1 Acidobacteriota bacterium
GCTGAAAGTGTTCGCTGCCTCAACCGTGCGGCCGATGTCTACCAGAAAACCAACCAGCCCCCCAAGGTGATTGCTACCTACCGAAAGATCGTCAAAATCGCTCCTCGGGACACTCGTTCGCTTCTGAAGCTGGCCGGGGTGCTGGAAAGGTCCCGTAAGGCCATCGA
Source organism: Acidobacteriota bacterium (assembly GCA_027294185.1). GTDB lineage: Bacteria > Acidobacteriota > Terriglobia > UBA7540 > JAPUME01 > JAPUME01. Next base: position 168 of record JAPUME010000019.1, read on the forward strand.
CGCGCTGGAAATCTACCGCCAAGCAGCCAAGATATTTCTGGCCGCCAAGAACAGCGAGCAGGCCTACGATTGTTATCAAAAGATTGTCGATCTGGACCTTGACAAGTTGGAGGACAGGATTCAGTTGGGCGAGCTTGCGATTCAGCAACAGCAGCCTGTGGAGGCGGCCTCGGCTTTTCTTCGAGCCGGGAATCTGGCCAAGAAGGCCGGGGACGAAGACCAGTGTCTGCATTTGTTGGAGCGCTCGCATGAGTTGGACCCGAAAGTGGAATCGACGCGCCTCGGCCTGGCGGAAGCCTATTCGCGCCGGGGCCGTCCGCAGGACGTGATTCGACTTCTGGATTCTCTCCCCGCAGAAAAACGGGAATCAGCATCGGTGCTCCAGATCCTGGCTGAGTCCTACCTGGAGACTCAGGACTTAGATAAGGCCGAGCCGATCTGCCTGAAGCTCTACCAAAAGAAACCGGAATCTCTGCCGCTGTTGGTGAAATTGATCGGTGGATGGATCAAATCCGGGCAGACCGATAAGGTGGAGAAGTTGCTGGGGAGTTTGAAGGAGACGTTTTTCCGTCAGGGGAAACGAGCCGAGTATGCCAAGATCGTCGAACAGGCCTATGCGGCGGACGAAACCAACATCCCCTTGTTGACCCTGTTGTCCGATCTCTACAACGAGTTAAGTCAGGACGATAAGTATCGCATGACTCTGGTCAGACTCTTTACCCACTATCTGGGCGGGGAAGCTTACAAGAAGGCGGCGGACATTTTGGAGAGCATGATCGACCTGGACCCCTACGAGGGCGAGATGCAGAATCGCCTGCTGAGTCTCGAAGGCCATCTTGATCCGGAATTCTACAAATCCATCGCCTCGCGCCTGCGGCAGACTCTGGGCTCGACCGTGGATGAGACTCTTGTCCAGGCGGGGAAGGAACCCGTCGGCGAGGTGGAGTTGTTGGATGACCTGTTGTTGGAGGCCGAAATCTTCGCTCAGTATCAGTTGACCGGCAAAGTGAAGGATCAACTGGAGAAGATCAACAAGCTCCATCCCGGCGCGGAAGAAAGCAACCCACGGCTCAAGGAGCTCTACGAAAGCATCGGATTCACCCCTTCGCAACCCGAGGGTGCGCCAACCCCGTCCCCTGCCACACCTGCCTCGGAGAAGGCGGCCGAAAAGGTTCCGGAACCCGCAGCCCCGGTCGAGTCCCTGGATGATCTGAAGAAAGTTACGGCGCTTGTGGGGAACATCTACCGGGAAGTTTCACCACAGGGAGTTCTCAAGCGGTCGGTAGAAGAGATCGGGAAATGGTTAAGAGTGAGCCGCTGCTGGGGCGCGCTGGGAAGCGCGGACGGCGCTCCAAATATTACCAGGGAGTATTGTTCCGCCACCACACAGGCTTCGGATGCGAAGGCAGCCTTGAAGCTTCATGCTGTTTTGAGGAAGCAGGTGGCCGCCAAGCCGGACGGCTGGTCCGTCGACGACGTGGCGAAGGAGGCTCCGCTTTCCGCCGTCAAGAAAGAACTGCAAACTCTGGGAATCCGTTCGCTCCTGGCGTTGCCTCTTATGGAGGGCGATCAACCCGTTGGATTGATCGTATTGGAGGCTTGCGAAAATCCACGGCCCTGGAAGCCGAACGAAGGTCTCCTCTTGAGGACTCTCGGTTCGCAGATCGCCATTGCCTTGAATACCACCAAGCTTCGCCGCCTGGTGCGCACCCTGGCAGGCACCGACTCGAGCACGGGATTCCTGCCGCGAAGTGCTTACCTGGATTGCCTGATGGCGGAGGTCTCGCGAGCCAAGGACCAGGATACCTGCGTTTCCGTCTCTTTGTTCGAATTGGATAAGGGCGCGGCCCTCTATGGGAAGGTCGGTGACAAGGGTTTGCAGGAGTTGATGGAGGCGGTGGGCAAGGCGCTCCTGGGGAGTGTTCGTCAGACCGATATTACGATTCGCTACAGCCCTTATTCGATCGCCCTCATTTTTCCCGATACACCGCTCGAACACGCGGCCAAGGTGGCGGAAAAGCTGCGGACGGGGATGACCAGAATCCGGATGGCGGGAAAACCGGTATCCTATTGCAGCGCGGTGGCTGAGGTGCGGTTGGGTGAAAACTTCGAGCCGGCAGACGGCGTGACGGAACTAATCAACCGCATCGAAGGGGCCCTGGTCATGGCCCAGAAGAAGGGCGGCAACCGAACCGTGATTTCCAAATTCAGCAGTTGATCGCCCGGCATTCTTTTCCTTTCATCCTGCTTTTCCGGCAAGCCTGGGTTAAGCTCAGCTCGGAAGCATTCCCCTTTATCCCCCTCAAGGGGTGTATCTTCTTCACTCCTTGATGGGAAGGGTAGGCCCGGAAACCCGGGAATCGGGACAGGCTCAGGTCTCATCGTAGAACTCATTGAGCCGCTTCCAGGGAGAAACATTTGGAGTTCAAGAAAGTCGGCGTTGTTGGATGCGGGCAAATGGGTTCCGGAATTGCACAGGTGTCTGCGATGGCCGGGTTCCCCACTCTGGTGCAGGAGGTCTCCCGGGAGGCACTGGAAACAGGACTGGCCCGGGTCGAGAAATCCCTCGGCCGGTTGGTGAAAAAAGGGAAGCTGACGCCGGACCTAAAAGAGCAGACCCAGTCCCGGTTGAAAGGCACGCTGGCGCTGGAGGATTTCGCCGACTGCGATCTGATCATCGAAGCGGTCATTGAAAATCTCGATGAGAAGAAGAAAGTCTTCCGGAAGCTCGACTCGGTAGCAAGAGAGGACGCCGTCTTTGCCAGCAATACCTCCTCGCTCTCGATTACGGAAATGATGAGCGTCACGAAGCGCGGTCCTCGCTTCCTGGGAATGCATTTTTTCAACCCTGTGCCCATCATGCCCCTGGTCGAAGTGGTCAAAACCATAGTGACCGACCCGGAAATCGTGAAATCGGCGGTCGGCTTCGCCTCGAAGCTGGGGAAGACTCCTATTGTCACTTCCGACCGCGCCGGATTCATTGTGAACCGCTTGCTCATCCCCTACCTGATGGATGCGGTCCGGGCGTTGGAGGAGGGATTCGGTTCCGTCGGAGAGTTGGACACGGCCATGCGATTGGGATGCAGCCACCCCATGGGACCCCTGACCCTGATGGACTACATCGGAAACGATACCTGCTTCTACATTGCGAACATTCTCTACGACGAATATCGGCAAGAGCGGTTCGCCCCGCCGCCTCTGTTGAAGCGCATGGTTCTGGCCGGGATGTTGGGTCGGAAGACCGGCAAGGGATTCTATGACTATTCGGACCCGGCCTCACCCAAGCCGACGAAGCTTCTCTGACGGGAAGAACCCGAACCGTTCCATCCGGAACGCCTGCCGAGGTTTCTCATGGGCTACGAAAATATTCTCCTTGATAGAAATGATGATGTCGCGACGGTAACGATCCATCGTCCCGCCAAGCGAAACGCGTTAAACGTGAAGACGGTGGAGGAGATTTTTCACGCATTCCAAACCCTTCAGGCGGACTCCGGAGTGAAAGCTGCCATCCTGACCGGCAGCGGTGAGAAAGCTTTTGCCGCCGGCGCCGACATCAACGAGTTGACACTCCTGGATTCGGTGGGAGGGCAGCGGCGCTCACAAAGAGGAAACGAGATTCTGAATTTCATCGAAAACCTCGGCAAGCCGGTCATCGCTGCGGTGAACGGGGCTGCCCTGGGCGGCGGTTGCGAGCTGGCCATGGCCTGTACTCTGCGCATCGCCTCGGAAAACGCGCGCTTCGGCCAGCCGGAGGTCAAGCTGGGCCTGATCCCCGGCTATGGCGGGACGCACCGCCTTCCACGGCTGGTAGGGAAGGGCAGGGCACTGGAAATGCTCCTCACCGGTGACCCGATCAGCGCGGAAGAGGCTCTCCGCATCGGCCTGGTCAACCGGGTTGTGCCGCTCGCAGAGCTTCTGCCTGCCGCTCAGACGCTCGCGGGCAAGATTACTTCCAATGCTCCTCTGGCCCTACGCTATGCGGTCGAGGCGGTAAACAAAAGTCTGGAAACGTCTCGGGAGCAGGGAGCGCTTCTGGAAGCCTCTCTGTTCGGCCAATGCTGCGCCAGCGAGGACATGAAGGAAGGCACTCGCGCCTTCCTCGAAAAACGTGCGGCCAGGTTTCAGGGTAAATAGTGCGCGAGGGAGAC
>JAPUME010000190.1 GCA_027294185.1 Acidobacteriota bacterium
CCGATACAGGTCGGGAGGGAGTGGTATAATGGCAAGGTGAGAAAGTTCCTCGAATACTGAAGCCGCCGCACATGGGTTCCAAACAAGCAGAAATAGGCCGTGTAAGCCAGAAGGGCCAACTGATGTCGGCCTCGGAAATCGATCGCACCTTGCGTCGCCTGGCCCACGAAATCATCACCCGAAACGAAGGGGTTGAGGACTTGGTGCTGATCGGAATTCGCCGGCGAGGAGTTCCCCTTGCCGAACGGCTTGCCCGAAAAATTGAGGAAATCCAGGGTACCCCGACCGCGGTCGGCGAGTTGGATATCACCTATCACCGGGATGATCGCTCCCGCGAACATGGGAAGCCGGTGGTGCAAGCGGCTCCGCTCCCGTTTCCCATCCAGGACAAAGGAATCATCCTGGTGGACGATGTCCTCTACACCGGCCGCACGGCGCGCGCTGCGCTGGATGCGTTGGTCGATCAGGGGCGGCCCCGGCGCGTGCAACTTTGCGTGCTGATTGACCGCGGCCATCGGGAGCTTCCCATTCAGGCGAACTACGTGGGGCGGGCCGTTCCGACCACCGAGGATCAGTTTATCGAAGTGCGCCTTCGGGAAGTGGACGACGAAGATCGAGTTCTGGTAGTGGAACCCTAACCTTTTTCCAGCAGTGCTGCGCATGGGGAGGAGACGAAACGAATGGGGAATCGGGAATTAGTAGGACCGGCTCAGCAGCCTATCCCCGTCAACATTGAAGATGAAATGAAGCGCTCCTATATGGATTACGCCATGAGCGTAATCGTGGGGCGAGCTCTTCCTGAGATTCGTGACGGATTAAAGCCGGTGCAGCGACGCATCCTCTACGCAATGTTCCGCGAGGGACTCGCCTCCGGCAAGTCCTACAGCAAGTGTGCCGGCGTAGTGGGCGAAGTCATTAAGAAGTATCACCCGCATGGTGATTCGGCGGTTTACGACGCCCTGGTGCGGCTGGCTCAGAATTTCAACATGCGCTACCCCTTGATTGACGGCCAGGGTAACTTCGGCTCCATCGACGGGGACCCGGCGGCGGCCTACCGATATACCGAGTGTCGCCTGGACGCGGTCGCCGAGCAGCTCCTGGCCGATATCACCAGGGACACGGTGGACTTCGTCCAGAATTTCGACGAATCCACGGAAGAACCGGTCGTGCTTCCCGCAATGATACCGGGCCTGCTGGTGAACGGAGCCTCGGGCATCGCGGTCGGCATGGCCACCAACATCCCGCCCCACAACCTGAGGGAGGTCATAGACGCAGCCGTTCTCCTAATCAACAAACCCCAGACTACGCTGGAGCAAGTGCTCGAGATCATTCCCGCCCCCGACTTTCCCACCGGCGCTCATATTTACGGCCGTGCCGGAATCAAGGAAGCGTACCGGACCGGACGAGGCTCCTTCACGATGCGGGCCAAGGCGGCCATCGAGCGGCCTGCGCGCGACAAGCAGCAAATCGTGATCACCGAGATTCCCTACCAGGTGAATAAGTCGCGGGTCATCGAGCGCACCGCACGGCTGGTGCAGGAAAAGAAAATCGAAGGAATCTCAGACATTCGTGATGAATCCGACCGCGATGGGATGCGGATCGTTATCGAGCTGAAGAGGGGTGAGCAGCCCGAGATCGTCCTGAACAACCTCTATAAGCACACCCAACTGCAGGAAAGCTTCGGAATGATCATGCTGGCCATCGTGGAGGGCCGTCCGCGAGTCCTCTCGCTGGTCGAAATGCTGCAGATCTTCCTCGAACACCGGGCGACGATCGTCCGCCGCAGGACCCAATATGACCTGCGAAAAGCCCAGGAGCGGTCTCACATCCTGGAAGGTTACAAGAAGGCGCTGGGGCGTATGGATGCGGTCATCAAGCTGATCCGCGCCGCCCAGGGGCCGAAGGAAGCCAAACAGGGTCTGTTGACGCGGTTTAAGTTTTCCGACCGGCAGTCGCAGGCGATTCTCGAACTTCAGTTGCAGCGCCTGACCGCACTCGAGCGAGGCAAGATCGACCAGGAATACAAAGAACTCCAGCAGAAAATCGCCCGTTACGAGGAGATTCTGGGCAGCGAAAAGGTGCTGAAGAAAGTGATTGTCGCCGAGCTGGAGGAAGTCAAGAGGACCTTCGGCGACGAACGCCGCACGGAAATTATCGAGGAGCAGGCCGAGATCAACCTGGAAGATCTCATTCCCGTTGAGGACGTCGTCATTACCGTATCCCATTCGGGATTCATGAAGCGGACTCCCCTGGCCAGCTATCGCCAGCAGGTGCGCGGTGGTAAGGGCCGGCTCGGCATGTAGACCCGGGCCGAGGATTTTGTCGAGCGCCTTTTTGTGGCCTCGACGCACAGCTACATTCTGGTCTACTCGAACACGGGCAAGGTTCACTGGCTCAAGGTGTATGAGATTCCTGATATCGGAGCCGCCGGGCGCGGCAAGCACATCACGAGTCTCGTGAACCTGGCCGACGGTGAAAAGGTGGCGGCACTGGTGAGCGTACGCAAGCTGCCGGAGGAGGAAGAAGACGTTCGCGTCGGGAAAGAGACCTACGCCAAGGAAGGCTACGTGGTCCTTGCGACGCGCAAGGGGCGAATCAAAAAGACCCGGCTGGCCGCTTTCTCCAATCCCATGGCGCGCGGCATTATCGCCATGGGAATCGAAACGGACGATGAGTTGATCGCCGCCAAGCTCAGCACGGGACGGGATATCATCCTTCTGGCATCGCACAAAGGCATGGCCATTCGCTTCCCTGAAACCGACGTCCGCGGCATGGGCCGGGCGGCCCAGGGCGTGCGGGGTATGGACCTGAGCAAAGGCGACCGCGTCATAGCAATGCAAATCGTGGGAGAGGACGAGCTGATTCTCTCGGTGACCGAAAACGGTTTAGGAAAACGGACCTCGGCTTCGGCCTACCGGCTGCAATCGCGCGGCGGCCGCGGCGTGATCAACGTCAAAGTCACCCAGCGCAACGGCAATGTGGTCGGGGTCTTGAG
>JAPUME010000191.1 GCA_027294185.1 Acidobacteriota bacterium
TATTGCCGGAAGCAGTACGGCAACCACTTCCTCGGGTGCTCCGCGGCGCAGCAGAAAGAGGTCCTCGACCTGATCGCCTATCGAAAGAATTCGACGCCCCAGATCAGCCAGGGAATCAGCTTCTTCTCTTTTCTGCGGGCCGTGACCGCAGACGGGTTCTATTCGAGTAAGATCGGTATCGAAGACGTCGGCTACATCGGCAATACTGCTTTGAGTGAGTTCCCCGGCTGCCCGGAACCAACCGACGCCTAGTGCCCAGTGCCTAGTGGTACAATCATTCCAATAGAGATTCTTATGGGACTGCTAGCTTGACCTTGAAGACCCCCACCGCGAACCGAAAGGAAGCCCGGACGTCGCTTTTCCCGGAACTCGACCGGGACTTGCGGGAGCTCCACACGACGGGCGTCCTGCCGACGCAGAGGATGCGGGAACTCGTTGCCGCAGGCCGCATCACGACACCGGCCGGGGTAGAGCCGGTCCAGGAATATCAGTTCCAGCCCGCCAGTATCGACCTCCGGCTGGGTCAGGTAGCCTACCGGGTTCAGGCCAGCTTCCTTCCCGGAGCCTCTTCCACGGTTGAAGCCAAGCTTCAGGAACTGAAGATGAGCGAGGTGGACCTCACCCGACCTGCCGTGTTTGAGAGGGGCTGCGTGTACGTGGTTCCGCTGCTGGAGGAGCTCTATCTGCCGAGCGATGTTTCCGGGAAGTCGAATCCCAAAAGTACGACCGGGAGACTCGACATCTTCACCCGCCTGATTACCGACTACGGCACCGAATTTGAGAGGGTTCCCAAAGGATACAAGGGAAAGCTCTACGTGGAGATCGTGCCGCGAACCTTCACGGTGCTGATGAAGGCCGGCGCGCGCCTGAATCAAATCCGTTTGATACGCGGCAGTCCCTGGACTCTGGAAAGCGAGCACATGCTGGGGAGGGTGGAGCAGAAGGCTCCCCTGGTCTATAACGACCAGAGTCCCGCCAAGGCTTCCATTGCCCGTGGCTTGCGAATCTCCATCGATCTCGAAGGCTCTGACCCTGCACAGGGCGGGGAAATCATCGGATTCCGGGCCAAGAAGAATACCCCGGCGGTGGACCTGGCAAAGGTGAACCATTACCCGGCAAAGGATTTCTGGGAGCCGATCTACGGTGCGCCCGGGCAGAGGCTCATCCTGAATCCGGACGATTTTTATATTCTGGTTTCGAAGGAAAGGGTTTCGATTCCGCCCGAATATGCCGCCGAAATGGTTGCCTACGATCCCTCGATGGGCGAGTTTCGCATCCACTATGCGGGGTTTTTTGACCCGGGGTTCGGCCACGGCCCGTCAAGCGACGTCGGCGGGACACACGCCGTTCTCGAAGTGCGCTCGCATGAGGTGCCTTTCGTTCTCGAGCACGGGCAAATCGTGGGACGCCTCATCTACGAACGCCTGACTGAAATTCCTGAAAAGATCTACGGGCCGAGCATCGGCTCGTCCTACCAGTACCAGCGGCTATCCCTCAGCAAACAGTTCCGCTCCGAGTGGAAAAACCAGCGGCGCAGCAGCGGCGCTTAGAAATTCCTCCACCTCACAGATTCTCTTGGCTTATTGTTCGCTCAGACATCCTGCGGGCAGGGGGCCAGGTAGTCTGTCTCCTGCACGTATCCCCGTTCCAGACCAAGGCCGGAGAGTTGCTCGACGGCCACGTCGTATTCTTGCACGGTGATCTTGCGGTTCAACTCGGGCATCTTGAGCGCCTTATGGGCGGGAAAGTATTGATTCATCAGGCTGAGGGTGACGTTCGGAGATATTTCGGCGGCAATAAAGCGTAGGACTTCGCGGGTTCCGGCAAGGTCGTTCGGCAGCACCAGGTGGCGAATCATCAAGCCCCGCCGGGCGATGCCTTTTTCATCCAGTTCGAGCTCACCCGTCTGCCGCCACATTTCCCGTACCGCCGCCCGATTATGGTTGACGTAGTCGACGACCTTGGAAAATCTTTGGCCTTCCTCGTTGCGGGCGTATTTCATGTCGGGCAGGTAGATATCCACGATGCCGTCCAAAAGCTTGAGCGATTCGAGGGAATCATAACCCGAGCTGTTGTAGACGATGGGAATCTGCAATCCGGCCTCGGCGGCTACGGTTACGGCTTCGATGACCTGCGGGACGACATGAGAGGGGGTGACGAAGTTAATGTTGTGGCAACCCCGCCGTTCGAGCTCGAGCATCATTCCGGCGATACGATCGTTTGTGACCTCTTTCCCTATGCGGTAATGGCTCAAAGGGAAGTTCTGGCAGTAGGCGCAGCGGAGATTGCAGGACCCGAAGAAGATGTTGCCGGCGCCGCCCGTCCCCGTCAGACAGGGCTCCTCTCCGTGGTGATCATTGTAGCTCGCAACGATGGCGCGGTGGGTGGTTACGCAGAAACCCAGCTCGCCGGCGAGACGGTTGACGCCGCAGTTCCGAGGGCACACGTGGCAGGCTGCGAGCATCTCCCGCGCACGTCGGGCGCGGCGACGGAGCTCTCCCGTTGCCAGCAGATTCCGGTAAGACGGCCAGAGATTTCCCACCTTCAGGTCCTTTCCCGGCTGGTTCCAGCGAGATTCGATTTTAGCGGGTAGAGCTGGGAAAAGGGAAGAGGGGATTTATCCAGAACTTTCCTGGGGGCGGGTAAATGGGTCGATCCCGCCCCCGAAAAGGCGGGTCACAATTCACATTCCGGCAGCCAGGGTGGAGGCGGAGGCCTCGATTTGAGCCAGGGTGGTATTTCCAAGAGGCCATTCGCCGTTATGTCGGGCCGGAAAACGAATCAGTTCCACTCTTACCTCAGCCAGGCCCGAGCCGACAAAGTTCAACTGGGAAGCAGCTCCATAGGAGACGTCCAGAAATCGGCCGGGAACGTAGGGACCTCGGTCGTTAACGCGGAGGGTGACGGAGCGGTCATTCTTCAGATTGGTCACTCGGATTTGGGTCCCGAAAGGAAGGGTGCGGTGAGCGGCGGTGAGCTCGTACATGTTGTAGATCTCTCCGTTGGCCGTCACTCGCCCGTGAAAAGGATCCCCATACCAGCTGGCGGTTCCCAGCTGCCCGATGGTCCACATGGGTTCCGAAAATGTTGTCGAGGGTTTCTTAACCGGGAGGGGGCTTGCTAGAACTGTGCCCAAAAGGGCCAAAATCACCAGGGAATTCTTCAATAGGTTACCTCTGAAGATTGGATGCTTCTAAACCGGCTCCGTTGCATACAGGGAGCCGAATTAGAAATACATGCAGGTATATTTTCTGCATAAAACTTAATTGATGTCAATAATTATTCGCGTTAGTTTCGCTTGTTATGGGCTAACGTATTGATAAATAATGACAAAAAGTTTTATGGAAAATAGGTTAGTGCAGTTGAGACATAGACAGTCTGGCTGGACTCTAAATAAACTTAATTTTTTCGTAGGATATCCAGACTAATTATCGAGGAGTAAGCTCTTGTTCACTCTCAATTTGAGGGGATTGAAGGGCCGGATTTTCTTCTCAGGGAGGAGAGCACCCACCTCCTTTCGTGTCCCGGCGCCCATCCGTGGGAGGCTTGAAAATTTGATACTGCCGGGCGAGCCCGAAGCTTGCGGCGAGCCAGAGGGCGCTCGATTTCAGTCAGAACTCGGGACGCTGCACCGATACAGGTCGGGAGGGAGTGGTATAATGGCAAGGTGAGAAAGTTCCTCGAATACTGAAGCCGCCGCACATGGGTTCCAAACAAGCAGAAATAGGCCGTGTAAGCCAGAAGGGCCAACTGATGTCGGCCTCGGAAATCG
>JAPUME010000192.1 GCA_027294185.1 Acidobacteriota bacterium
TTTCTCGGGCATGGGTGCCTTCCGCTGGCGTTCTTGAACGCCAGCCGTTAATGCAACCGGGGCTACCGCCGCGGTCACTACTACCTAATCTTAGCGGATCCTACCGGCGAAGTCACCAGAGTTCTTGATTTCCCGGGCGGCGAGTCGATCCGTGGGGCGGGAGCAAATGGAGTCGGTATTTGACACCGTGCGATTCGTAGGGCTAGTCTGGTGGCACTTCTCCAGGGGGGCTTTAATCGAACGATGAAGCCGGCATTCTCCGTTTGCGCCCGAATGTTGATCGGATTGGGAATCCTGATCTCGTTTTCTTTCTGCGGGCGGGAGACTCGCCGAGTCATCGGCGTCGTCCCTAAATCTCAGGCCCACGTCTTCTGGATGGCTGTTCATGCCGGAACCCTTGCCGCCGCGAACGAGTCGGGATTTGAGATTTTCTGGAACGCGCCCGCGACCGAAACCGACTATGCTCGCCAGGTGGAGATTTTGGACGACATGATCAACCGGCAGGTGGAAGCCGTTCTGCTGGCGCCGACCGACCGCGAGGCTCTGGTCCCGGCCATCGAGCGCGTGAGTGCGGCCGGTATTCCTTTGACCATCTTCGACTCGGGCGCGAACACGGAGGATTATGTCTCCTTCGTGGCCACGGATAACTATAGGGGAGGAGTCCTGGGGGCGAGAAGGATGGCCGAAATTCTCGAGGGCAAGGGCCGGGTGGCGATGATCGGAGTGACGGCGGGCAGCGCCTCCACCCTGGAGCGCGAGAACGGGTTCCGGGAAACGCTTGCCAGGGAATTCCCTGACCTGGAACTGGTGGCATTTCAGTACGGGATGTCGGACCGCGCACGTTCCCTGGCGGTGGCGGCCGATATACTGACTGCTCACCCTGACCTGGACGGCATCTTTGCCTCGAATGAGTCAGGCACCATAGGCGCGGCGCAGGCCGTAAAATCGCGGGGCGTTGCCGGCAAGCTGAAGGTTATCGGGTTTGATACTTCTCCCAGTCTCGAAGAGGATCTCAGGACGGGTGTGATTGACTCGCTGGTTCTGCAGGACCCTTTCAACATGGGCTACCATGCCTTCATGACGCTGGTCGATAGCCTGGAGGGAGGGCGGCCCCCGCGAAGAATCGACATGACTCCCACCCTGGCTACGCGGGAAAATCTTGAGGAACCCAGAATTCGGGCTCTCCTCGACCCGGGAGCGCAGATTGATCGTCGGCGGGGAAATCAGAGGCGGTAGACATGGGTAGTGCGTCCACCCCGATCGCGGCAGGGTTCAAAGGCGGCAGCTTTCTGATCGCCTCCCGCCGCCCGGAAGAGGTCTTTACCCCCGAGGACCTGAACGATCAGCAACGGATGATCGCGCGTACGACGATAGAGTTCATTCAAAAGGAGGTCCTCCCCCGCGTCGCCGACCTCGAGGACCACTCCCAACAGCACCGGCTTTGCCGTGAGCTGCTTCGCCGCGCAGGGGAGCTGGGCCTTACGGCGGTGGATGTTCCTGCCGCTTACGGGGGTCTGGAGCTCGACAAAATTACTTCGCTGGTGGTTGCCGAGGCTACGGGCGCTGATGCGTCCTTTACGGCCACCATGGGTGGGCATGTGACCATCGGCACCCTGCCTCTGGTCTACTTTGGGACCGAGGAGCAGAAGGCTCGCTATCTGCCCCGCCTGGCGACGGCGGAGATGATCGCCGCCTATTCGCTGAGCGAAGCCACGTCCGCCTCCGACGCCCTGAACTGCCACACCAAGGCCACCCTGAGTCCTGAGGGAACCCACTACCTCGTGAACGGCACGAAGATGTGGACCACGAACGGTGGATTTGCCGATCTCTTTACACTCTTCGCGAAAGTTGACGGGGAAAAGTTCACCGCTTTCCTGGTCGAGCGCTCGACGCCCGGTTTGTCCGTCGGCGCAGAGGAAAAGAAAATGGGCATCCGGGGGTCTTCGACTACGCCCGTGATTCTGGAGGACGCGCGGGTGCCGGTGGAAAATGTGCTGGGTGAGGTCGGCAAGGGCCACTTGATCGCCTTTAACATCTTGAACATCGGCCGCCTTAAGCTGGGAGCCTCCGCCATCGGGGCGTGCAAAGCTTTGGTCAGAGAATCGGTGAGGTGGGCTAAAGAGCGCGTCGCTTTTGGGAAGCCGATTGCTGATTTCGGCCTGATCAGAGAAAAGCTGGGTGAGATGACCGTCCGTACCTACATCGGGGAGAGCATTACCTATCGGACGGCGGGGCTGATCGAGTCTCTGCTCGAGGGGGGTAAGGCGAATTCCGTTGACGCTTCGGCCCGAATTCTTCGGGCGATTCAGGAGTATGCCGTCGAGTGCTCCATCGCAAAGGTCTTCGGGGTGGAGGCCATGGATTACGTGACCGACCAGGCGGTTCAGATTCACGGCGGTTACGGGTATTCGGCGGAATACTACGTAGAGCGCGCTTATCGCGACTCTCGCATCAACAGGATTTTCGAGGGCACGGATGAGATTAACCGCCTGCTGATTGTCGACATGCTGCTCAAGCGTTCGCTCAAGGGTGAGCTGCCCTTGATCTCCGAGGCACAGAAGTTGATGGACGACATTCTGTCGCCCCAGGCCTCTGTTTCAGAAGCGAAGGCGGAAGACAGCGCCCTGGGGACCGAGACCGGCCTGATCGAGGGCGCCCGGAAAGCGGTTCTTCTTGTGGCCGGGAGCGCGGTCCGGAAATATGGCAAGGGGCTTCCCGAGGAGCAGGAGGTTATCGGTGCGGTGAGCAACATGGTGATTGAAGTTTATGCCATGGAGAGCGGCCTGCTCCGCGCTCTCAAGGATCTCGGGCGTGGGGATGGGTCATTGAACAGTGGCCCGAACCGTGGCCGGAATAGTGGTCGAAACGGTGAGTGTGGTGTCGCCTGTGAGGTGGCGCAGATTGCTGTCCACGAGGGGATCGATCGGCTGGAAATCGAGGCCCGCCGTGCGCTGGCCCGCATCGAGGAGGGTGACACGCTGCGGGTTCAATTGTCCGTCCTTCGGCGCTTTCTGAAGCGGTCCCCCGTGGACGTAATCGAATTGAAGCGGCGAGTAGCGGAGCGTGCCGTTCGACTGGAACGCTACCCGTTCTAAGCTTGTGCCTGATTCGTTTGGGAGAGGTTCCTCCCTCCCGGCTCGAAGCTCGACATTTTCCGGAACCACTCCCCCGGGTGAATTCTTGTACTCGACACTGATCTCTCGTGGGAAAGGCCTTGTGCACAGAACCGCTTGTTTGATTTTTCTTGCCCTGACGGTTTCCGCGCTTGCCCAGGAGCCCACCCGCCCGCGGGCCCGCGAAATCGGCATTGCCCCCGGAGTGTTTGCCCCCGGCCCCCTGAATGCCATCATCGATGTAGAAGGCGTAAGGGTTGGGCACTTCACTTTGATCGAAGGCGACCGCGTCCGGACCGGGGCCACGGCCATTGTTCCCGCGCCGGGAAATCTCTTCCGGCACAAAGTGCCCGCTGCGGTTGTGGTGGGGAACGGATTCGGAAAACTCATCGGCTCGACTCAAGTGGAAGAACTCGGGCAACTGGAAACACCCATCCTCCTGACCAACACCTTGAACGTCTGGGAGGCGGCAGCGGCGCTGGTCGAATACACCCTGGCGATTCCCGGCAATGAGGATGTCCGTTCGGTCAATCCTGTGGTTGCTGAGACCAATGACGGCACACTCAACGACATCCGAGGCCGCCACCTGAAGCTCCCTCATTTTCGCAAAGCCCTGGAGTCGGCCCGTGGTGGACCCCTCGAAGAAGGGTCTGTGGGAGCCGGAACCGGCACCCTGGCCTTCGGCTTCAAGGGAGGTATCGGCACTTCATCCCGCCGTCTGCCGAAGGAGCTGGGAAGCTACACCGTCGGCGTGCTGGCACAGACCAACTTCGGAGGCCTTCTCACCATGGACGGTGTCCCTCTCGGAAACCATCTCGCCCGGTATGCCCCCCGGCGTAATGACGAGAACCGTGATGGGTCTTGCGTAATGGTGGTTTCGACCGACGCGCCCCTCGATGCCCGGCAATTAAAGCGCCTGGCTCGCCGCGCGCTTGCGGGAATGGCGCGGACGGGCGCCTCGTTCTCGCACGGCAGCGGCGACTATGTAATCGTCTTTTCAACCGCTCGGGAAACACGTATCTTACACTCCGGCCCGGAGGGGCTGAGGCAGGTTCCTCGATTTCCCGACGATCGGATATCCCCTCTTTTTCAGGCCGCCGCCGAGGCAACCGAGGAAGCCATCTACAACTCGCTGGTTCGCGCGACAACCATCAAGGGCCGCGATGGGAACGTCGGTCGAGCTTTGCCGATTGAAGAAGTGAAACGAATCCTGAAGCGTTATGGGCGAGGAAGCCGATGAGGAAAGTTGACGAATTAGGCGGCATTCTTTGAGACCGCCTGACGTGCAGGTTCTTCTCCCCATTTCATCTGGAC
>JAPUME010000193.1 GCA_027294185.1 Acidobacteriota bacterium
CTCCACCATCGTGAACCAAGCACACGCGATTACTGCATCCCGAAGACGCTCAATTTTCGCTCGCCTGAGAGGCTGGGGAACCTTCTGGTCTCTCCTCTTCATCCTCTCTCTGCTCTTTCTCTCTCCCCCTGCCCGCGCGCAGGACGAGCCCGAGGAGCCCGATTACGCCTTCGTTGCCGGCGGACCCTACACGCAGCAGAAGAACTCTCTCCAGCTTATTGCGCCCGGAATGGTCGGTTGGCGAACCAGCGGGGCAGGCCTCAATCGCCGCTTTTCCGACGCCATGTTGCGCATCGAATGGGGATTCACCTCGAACATAGAGTTGGACCTGGAAATCTCCGCCACGGGCCTGCGGGAGCGAACAGCGGGAACCACGCTGAGTTCCGATTTCGGCCTTTCGGATACGGTGCTGGGGGTCCGTTATCGTCTCCTGAACGAAGAAGACTCTCCGATTACCCTGGCCCTGGGCCCGCAGATCATCTTTCCGTCGGGAAACATTCTTCGGGGGACCGGATTTGACTCGTTTGGCTTCGCCTGGGACATCTCTGCCGCCAAGGATTGGGGTGGGCCGTTCTTCGTCTATACCTCCCTCAATTATGCGGTCATCCCTTCCGTATCCCTTCCGGGGCTCGCAGGCGATTTCACCCTGAACCAGCTCACACACGGCTCTGCGCTCGGCATCCGTGCCCTTGAGAAACCGAGCGGAGAGGCACATCACGACCTTCATGCCTTCCTCGAAGTGGGCATCGAACGAGGCGAGGAGGTCACAGCCGCAGGGTTGGGAGCGATCAAGACCAGCTCCCTCGCGGCCATCTTCTCTCCCGGAATCCGCTATGGATTCCTTTCGGCGTCGAAGAAGCTCATTGAAATCGGCGTTGCCTTTCCTATTGGCTTGAACGACAATGCTCCCCGGGCCTCAATCATTTTTCAGATTCAGTTCGAACAATTCCTGAATTTCTAGTGCCCGGCAAGCGCCCGAAATGCATCTAACCCACTTGAAAGCCGCTGCGAAGGTTGGGAGGTGGCGCTGTTGGGGAGCCATCGGAGTTGTGCTATAATTTCGGCGAGAGGCGTCATTTTCATGGCAAACAAAAAGCGTGGATTGTGGATTTCATTCCTGACCGTGGCCCTGTGTGCGCTGCTCGGCGGTGTGTTCGGGAACCAGGTAGAAGCCCTGAGCCCCGATCGAGGGGATGATGATCTCCAGGAAACGCTGCTGAATACGTTCACCAAAGTTTACAACGCCGTCGAAAAGAACTATTCCGACCCCGTCGACCCCGACCGTACCATCCTGCAAGGGGCGATCCCCAATATGCTGCGGACGCTCGACCCGCACTCCCAGTTTTTTGATGCCCGCACCTTTGCCAAGCTTCGGGAAGATCAGCGCGGGAAGTATCAAGGCCTGGGCATGACCATCGGCTCCCGGGACGGCAGGACGATGGTCATTGCGCCTTTTCCCGGGTCCCCGGCCAGCCGCGCCAGCCTGCGACCCGGCGACCTGATTATGGAAATCGATGGCAAGTCCACCGACGGGCTGACTGACATCGAAGTGGCGGACCGTTTGAAGGGACCCAAGGGAAGCGTAGTCCGCGTGGGCGTGGCCCGCAAGGGGACTCCCGAGCAGCTGGAATTTACGATCACCCGCGCAGAGATTCCCCATTATAGCGTGAAGCTGGCCCGCGAAATTCAGCCCCACATCGGGTTTATTGAACTGGGGAGCTTCACCGAAACCACCGCCAGGGAAATCCGGCGTGCCCTCAAGCAATTCGATGAGGACAGCCTCGAAGGGCTGATCTTCGACCTCCGCCGCAACAACGGCGGACTGCTGAACCAGGCCGTGGAAGTCTCGGATCTTTTCCTTCGGAAAAACCAGCTTATCGTCTATCACCAGGGGCGCAATTCCAGCGCGATACGCTACCATGCCACCAAAGGCAACGGGGGACGCGAATATCCCATGGTCGTCCTGGTCAGCTGCATGACCGCCAGCGCGGCGGAGATCGTCGCCGGTGCGCTCCAGGACCACGACCGTGCCTTAATCGTCGGCGAGTCGAGTTTCGGAAAGGGCCTGGTGCAAACCGTTTATCCCCTCAGTGATGTCACGGGACTGGCTCTCACCACGGCCCGCTACTACACCCCCAGCGGCCGCCTGATCCAAAGAGATTATTCCAATGTCTCGCTTTACGACTATTTCGGGCACTGCCGAAACTTTACACCTCCTCGCGATGAGGTGAAGTTCACCGACGGCGGCCGTCGAGTGTACGGAGGCGGTGGCGTCAATCCCGACCTGAAGTTCGATGAGCCGGAACCGAATAAGTTCCAGATGCGACTGCTCTTCCGTCACCTCTTCCTCGACTTCGGGGAGCGGCTTCGGGCCACTCATGAGAATCTGGGACGGGATTTCGAGGTGACCGATTCAATCCTGGAAGAGTTCCGCGAGTTCCTGGTTTCGGAGGAATTCCCCTTTACTTCTGAAGATTGGGAGAAAGAGCAGGACTTTTTGAAAGTCCGCATCAAGCGGCAGTTGTTCAGTTCCCTTTACGGACCCGCGGAAGACGAATTTGTCAAAATTCAGAACGATCCCATGGTTCAGCGAGCACTGGAACTTCTTCCGGAAGCGAAGCAGTTGACCGCCGACCCGCAGAAGTTTGCGGCGCGCTGGAGCGAGTCGCCCTAGTTTCTCCCCTGATTTCCTTACCACGGCAATCCAACCAAAGGATAAGTGTGTTCTTCGGGGAACCCCTTGCGGACTCGTTCGGGGGAATCCTGCCCAGGAAAAGGCTAGAGAGACCCCCGGGCGGGACGGAGCACAATCTCTTCCAAGCTGGCCCGTTGCGGTTGGGTGAGGGCCTCAACCACGGTGCGGGCGACGTCTTCCGGTTCAAGAATCCGGCCCTTGGGGACGCGGAGCCCGAGTTTTTGGATCATCTTCGTTCTCACGGGACCCGGGAGAATCGCCGTTACCCGAATGCCGAAGGGCCGCAGTTCCTCCGCCAGGACCCGGCTCAATCCCAGCGCTCCGAACTTCGAGGCGCAATAGGCCGAGCAATTCTCATAGGCCTCCCGGCCGGCGACGGAAATGATGTTCAGGATGTGCCCGCCGCGCTTCCGCTTCAGCAGGGGTAGCGCCGCACGGGTACACAGGAAGGTTCCCGTAAGATTGGTATCGATATTGCTCCGCCAGTCCTCAAGCGTCGTTTTTTCGAAGGGTTTGTAGGTAAAAACACCGGCGTTGTTGATGAGAATATCGAGCCGACCGGAGCGCTTTTTGACGCGCGCGATGAGCCGGTTGACCTCGCGCTCTCGGGTAACGTCGGCTGAAAGGGCCTCGGCCCTGCCGCCTGCGGCGTTCCACGCTGCCGCAAGCTTCCGAACAGCCTCCCGCCGCCTGGAAACCAGGAAGGTATGGGCGCCTTCGTCGAGGAGAGCGCGGGCAATCGCGCAACCGATGCCCCGACTCGCACCCGTCACCAGGGCGACTTTGCCTTCCAACCTTCGCATAAGCTGGCTCTCGGAATTTCTGAAAGGGTCTTTCTCTTTCCCGTTCCCGGTTAGCCGGTCCTGCCGACCAGGGAGAGGAACTCGTCGCGGGTCTGCTTCTTGTCTCGGAACACCCCGAGCATGGCGGAGGTGACGGCAACGGAGTTCTGTTTCTGGACGCCGCGCATGATCATGCAAAGATGCTGCGCCTCCATCACCACGCCCACACCCAGGGGATTGATCTTTTCCATCAGCACCTGGGCCACCTGGGTCGTAAGCCGTTCCTGCACTTGCAGCCGCCGCGCGAAAACGTCCACAAGGCGCGCGATCTTGCTGAGCCCTATCACCTTGCGGCTCGGGATATAGGCCACGTGGCACTTGCCGAAAAACGGAAGCAAGTGATGCTCACAGAGGCTGAAGACCTCGATATCACGGACGATGATCATTTCGTCATGGGCTACCTCGTAGAGGGCGCCGTTCAAGACCTGGTCCACGTCCTCCTGGTAGCCCTTGGTGAGGAAGCGAAGTGATTCGGCGACACGGCGAGGTGTGCGCTCCAGTCCGTCTCGATCCGGGTCCTCACCGAGTTCCACCAGCAGATTCCGAGCGAGGCTTTCCAGCCGATCATCCTCTTTCCCGGTCGATAAGAGAGTTTCCGAAAGATGCTCTGTATTCATGATAGCGACTCCAATCCCACCCAGCGCCAGGGTTCCTGGCGTCCGTCAAGGTTCATTCGGTATATTCAAAAGAATTGGCATAGGTTTCCTCCATTCGAATCCGTGCCAATGTAACTTCTCTGCGGGGACACTCCTTTTCCATGCGAACCTTTAACAGGCGGTAGATCTCCCTGCAAAGATTTTCTGTGGTGGGAATCTGGGTGCGGAAATTTTCCACGTCCTGATTCAGGTGAGTATGATCGAACCGGTCCACAACTTCCTCCCCCACCCAGCGGTCCAGCTTGCCAAGATCAATCACCATGCCGGTTTGCGGGTCCACCGGCCCGGCAACGGTCACCTCCACCGCGTAGTTGTGCCCATGCCCATAGGGGTTATTACACTTCCCGTAGAGGGCCGCATTCTCCTCACTGCTCAACGCCCCATTATGCAGGCGATGCGACGCCGAGAAGCGGTACCGACGTGTCAGGTAGACTTTCATTCCCCTAAGTAATCCACGAAAAGGTCCGTCGTCTCATAGAGGCGAACCCGGTGAAGCTTCCCGGCCGAAAGTTTCCCCTTCAAACGGTTCCAAATCTCCAGCGCAAAGTTCTCCGTTGTAGGGATCTTCTCGTCGAAAACGCGGACCTCCTTGTTCAGAAACTTGTGATCGAAGGGCTCCAGGACTTCCTGCTCCAGCAGCGCCTTCAGGTCTTTCAAATCCATTACCATGCCGCTTCTCTCGTCCACCTCGCCCGAAACCGTCACCTCGACGACGTAATTATGACCGTGTCCGTGGGGATTGTTGCACTTGCCGAAAAGTCGCCGATTCTCCTCCGCGCTCATCTCCGGGTTGTGGTAGAAGTGTGAAGCGGAAAACTCAGCCTTGCGGGTCAAGTAGACCATTAAAACCTCGAAGCCGGGTAGCTCCGGCCCTTCCATTGTATTCGAGTTCCCCTGAAATAGGTCCAGGCGGAACTCCCGAGAAACAGAACAAAAAGCACGGTGCCCCCACCACAGACAAAAAAGGTCCGCCTGCGGCGGAATCTTCCTACTCAAGACGAAATCTCATTATAATGGAACCACCGTGAGTAAAGCGAGTCTGCTCAAAACAGCGGCCTTTCTGATCCCCCTGGCGGGGCTACTCTATTTCGGGATCACCGAGGATCCCTACCGCCCCGTCGAGAGCGGTGAACCGGCTCCCGACTTCTCGCTGCCCACGCTGGCGGGAGGGTCGGTTGAACTTGCTCAATTCCAGGGGAAGCTGGTGGTGCTGAATTTCTGGGCCACGTGGTGTCCACCCTGCGTGGAGGAAATGCCCAGTCTCGAGCGCCTCTCCCGGCAGGGAGCAGAAAGAAATTTAGAGGTGGTAACCGTAAGCGTTGACCAGGACCTCTCCGTCCTTCAGGATTTCATCGCCCAGCATGAATTAACGCTGCCGGTGGCCAGCGACCCTCAGAGGCAGGTAGCCGTCCTTTATGGCACCTATAAGTACCCGGAATCCTATATCATCAGCCCCCAGGGAATCGTCCACGACAAAATGATCGGCGCCATCGACTGGGACGAGACTCGCATCCGGGAGCACCTGTTTTCCCTGGCCAATGGGACACAGGCAGCGCAGTTTTAAGAGTAAAGGCAAACCTGAGGAGAGACGGGCGTCCTCATTGCCGGCAATCTCCGAATGGAATCGAAGTTAGAATCAACGAACCCGTATGACTGCCGTCGAAATAAAAATCAAACTTCAGCGCACGCTTGAACTTGCTGAAGTCGAAGGCCTCAGCCGCCTATCCACGGTTTACGGCATCCGCAGGATGCGCGCGGATGGGCAGGAGCTTTTGATCGAGTTCGATGCAACCCGGATGAATGAAGCGGAGGTTCTTGCGCTGGTGCGCGGAGCCGGGCTTCCGGCAGAATCGGCAGGATAGATTCCCTGCATGCTGTAGAGGCTTCTCAGGGATCGGGGCGGACGCGGCTGCTACTTGATCACCTTGTCCGCGGCGGCAACATCCGATACGGCCAGCGCGATGACGGCTTCCTTGGTTCCTTTCGAAACACTCCCGTAGGCGTAGTGGATGTCGATGCCCTTTTCGGCAAGCTTGCGGGTCATTCTCCCCAGGGACCCCGGCCGGTCCGACATTCGTGCGGCGATCACCTCTTCCGTGGTGTATTGGAACCCGAGTTCCTCCAGGACTTTCTGTGCGGTCGCGAGGTTGTTTACCAGCATCCGAACCGGCGCAGTGCCCGCCTGGTCCGGTACCATCAGAGCCTTGATGTTGACCGCTACTCTGGCAAGCTCAGAACAGAGTTCCGCCAAAACACCCCTCTCGTTTTTCACTCTCACCGAGATCTGCTTGACAATCGCCACCCGACACCCCCTTCCGGATTGTGGAATCCTTCCTCCGCAAGATTGAAGAAGGTTCCGATTCTCTTATGCGCGCATGAGCAGGGTTCAGTGTGCTTCAGACTCTACACGGAATCACTTCCCCTCGCAATCCTCAAAAAAGGCCGATGGCGGCCCGCGGATTCTCTCTCCCATTCTTGAACCGTATCTCGACTCCCTCAATTCGGAAACGAGCTTGACGGGAACTCTTCCATGCGCGAAGCTGAAAGTTCCAGGGCTATAACGATGAATCCATCCAATCCTCTGCCCGCATTCCACCGCCTGAAGAGGACGGGGCCGGCAATGGCCGCATTGCCTCAGCTCGCCCAAACGGTCCGGGAAGCTATGGCAGCGTTGAAAATGGAGCGGGAAAAGCTTCAGGGAAAGAACATCGCCCTAACCGTCGGCAGCCGCGGGATTGCAAACCTCTCTCTGCTGGTTCGGACCGTGGCCGAGTGGTTGAAAGCTTCCGGGGCGCGACCCTTCATCGTTCCCTCCATGGGGAGCCATGGGGGCGCAACACCTGAGGGCCAGCGGAAAGTGCTGGCCGATTACGGCATCACCGAAGAAGAGTTGGGCATCCCCGTGCGCTCTCAGATGGAGGCCGTTCACCTGGGAAACACGCCCGAGGGGTTCGATGTCTTTATGGACCGGCTGGCTTATGAGTCGGACGGCGTGGTGGTGTTCAACCGCATCAAAACCCACACGGACTTCAGCGGCCGGATTGAAAGCGGTTGGCTCAAGATGCTGGCGATCGGGCTCGGCAAAGTGCAGGGCGCAAGGACGTGCCACCGTTACTGCCGCCAGTACGGCTACGAGAAATCCATCCGGGCCATGGGAAGCTGGTCGCTCGCGAGCGGAAAGATTCTTTGCGGAGTCGGTGTGATTGAAAATGAGGAGCACGAAATTTGCGCTGTTCGGACCGCCCGGCCGGACCAGTTGATCCAAACAGAAGAGGAAGCTCTGATACTGGCTCGGAAACTCCTTCCCCGGCTTCCGTTTCGGAATATCGACCTGTTGATCGTCGATCAGCTCGGCAAGAACATCAGCGGCACCGGGTTCGACACCAAGGTGATCGGGCGCGGCGTGCCACTGGAACCGAATGAGGCGCCCGAGATCAAATTGATTTACCTGCGGGATATTACTCCGGAGAGCGAAGGCAACGCCCTCGGCATCGGTATGGCCGACTTTATGCACGAGCGCTGCTTCCGCAAGGTCGACCTCAAGAAGACCTACATCAACACGCAGGCGGCGCTCAATCCGCCCATGGGCTTTCTGCCCATGCACTTTCCCTCCGATGGAGAAGCGGTGCGGTTCGCCCTGAACGTGCTGGGGGACAGGGACAAGAGCCACAGCCGCGTCGCCTGGATCAAGAACACACTGCTGCTGAGCGAAATTCTTGCCTCCGATGCGCTATTGACTGACGGTCCCTCCTCAGGGGCTTACCTCGGCGCACAATCTACAATCACTCCATCTTTCGACGCGGAAGACAATCTCGTATCCGGTTGGGAGGGTTCGAATGAATAGTGCGCTGGAATCAACCTCATAAAACATAGTAAACGTGCATGAATCGTTCAGATTTACAGAAGCTAGCCTCCTTGCGCATTAAAGAGGCAAAGACTTTACTCGATAATGATCGCTACGAGGGAGCGTACTATTTAGCGGGATACGCGGTGGAATGCGCACTTAAAGCCTGTATTGCCAAGAAGACCAAACGCTTTGATTTTCCAGATAAAGAGCTTGCCAATAAGAGTTACACTCATAAGTTAGAGGCGCTGGTCGGGCAGTCTGGGATGGAAGGTGAGCTCCGGAAAGCAAGAAAATCCAGTAGGGATTTTGCAAAAAACTGGGCTGTCGTCAAAGACTGGACTGAAGAGCATAGGTACCGTACCGTTATTTCAAAGAAATTGGCAGGGGACCTTTACTCTGCCATTGTTAGTAAGAAATATGGGGTATTAACATGGCTGAGGAATTTCTGGTAAAAAATTCTCTAACATCCAGCATGTTAGAAGCTGGCAAGGAACTCACGAGACGCCTTGACCGTATGGGTTTCAAAGCTGTGGCTTCATTTTGGCTCTATAACTCGGAAACCAATGAGTGGCGCCTGGTGCTCGCATCCCATCAAGTCGATCGCAAGGGTCCCAAGAAGGCCTACGGCACAATTCTGAATGCTCTCAATAAGAAACCGGCGGAAGAGGTCATCGGCCTCAGCCTGCAAAACATCACTCTTACCAGTCCTCTCGATCCGCTCATCAAGTCACTCAGAACTGCTCTTCGAACGGGTAAGGCATTGTCGGACATCAGATTCTCGCGCAACATGATCAACTATCTCTTAATATAGTACGCATACATCTACCGGGTCCAATGTTTTCAGGTTCCAACTCCTTAAAGTGAGGTTCGGACTAGCAGGAAATTGCCTGTTACGCCGAACGG
>JAPUME010000194.1 GCA_027294185.1 Acidobacteriota bacterium
CGAAACCTCTCACAAAACGTGCGTAAGTTACTTGAGGGAGGTTTCACTTGATTTTATTGCATAGAAGATATAAAGTAATGTCCAATTAATGCGGTAACGGAGTGCGGTTTCTTTCTTTATGTAATTCCCCGGTTTTCGTCATTGACACCAGGCGACATCCCTAGGAGGTAGCAGTTTTGGATCCTTCCCGCTTGGTAGAATTTTATCGAGAAAAGTTAGGCGAGCGATCGCTGATTGTTGTCTCCAACCGAGAACCCTACCAGCACATCTACGACGAAGGCGAGATTAGCTGGATTTGTCCGCCGAGTGGCCTGACCGTGGGGCTGGACCCAATCATGCGCGCCACAGGCGGCACCTGGATTGCCCATGGCAACGGGTCGGCGGACCGGGCCGTGGTCGATCAAGAGAGTTGTGTGGCGGTTCCCCCGGACCGTCCTGCCTATCGACTGAAGCGGGTCTGGCTTTCGAAGAAACTGGAAGCCAACTACTACTACGGGTTTGCCAACGCAGCACTCTGGCCGCTCTGTCATGTGGCTTACGTGCGCCCGACGTTTCAGCACCATTGCTGGGATGCCTACGTTGAGGCCAACAGCCTCTTTGCCGACGCGGTCCAGGAGGTCGCCGGAGACGAGCCTGCACTGGTTTTCATTCAGGACTATCACCTGGCCCTGCTTCCCCGAATGGTCAAGGAACGCTGCCCGCGTGCCACCGTAGTCCAGTTCTGGCACATTCCCTGGCCCAATTCGGAAGTCTTCCGAATCTTCCCCTGGCGGCAACAGTTAATTCACGGCATGCTGGGAAATGACCTGCTCGGCTTCCATATCCGCTATCACTGCAACAATTTTGTCGATACCGTGATGGAGGTGCTGGAGGCGAAAGAGGATCGCGAACGAAGCGCCGTGATCTATCAGGATCGCGCCACGTTTGTCCGCCCCTTCCCGATCAGCGTGGATTTTGAAGATATCGCACAGGGTTCCTCCCGACCCACGGATGACAAATCTCTGCTGCGGCTGGTCAACAACATCAAATCCCGGGGACAAACGCTCGGGATCGGTGTGGACCGCCTCGATTACACCAAGGGCATTCGCGAGCGGCTCGAGGCCATCGACAGGCTCTTCGACTGCTATCCGGAGCTGAAGGGAAAATTCGTCTACCTCCAAATCGGCGTTCCGACTCGCACCCACCTGCCCGAATACAAGCTCCTGAGCGAACAGATTGGGGAGATTGTAGAGTCGATCAACTGGAAGCATCAGGAAGAGGCCTGGCTGCCGATCGTCTACCGGAAATCTTACCACTCGCCGGAGACCTTACAGTGGCTCTATCGGCAGGCCGATCTCTGCCTGGTTACTTCTCTCCACGACGGGATGAATCTGGTGGCCAAGGAATACGTGGCCGCACAGGTCGAGTCCAAAGGCGCGTTGATCCTGAGCGCCTTCACCGGAGCGGCACGAGAGCTGCCGCAAGCCTTTATCGTCAATCCCTATGCCGTCGAGGAAGTTGTGAACGCCATCCATCAAGCTCTCATTCTACCCAAAGAAGATTTACGCCGACGCATGGAAGCGCTCCGCGAAACCGTTCGCGACCACAACGTTTTTCACTGGGCTCGGAAAATTATCGACCACGTTTCCCGGATCGAGAAACACAGCTTCTCGCCGGTCACCCCACTTCTGTAAACAAGGCAAGACCTGAGGGTGTACGGCCATGAAAATACTGGTTGCGCTCAAAGAGATCAACCGGGCGGAAGTCTACCGGCGAACCTACGAGGATTCTCCTCTGGGTCTGGGACGACTGGGCCTGACCGGGCTTGCGGCCCTGGTGGCCCTGCTGGGTCTTTCCGCCAACAGCGCGGGAATCTTCATCCCGGCCCTTTTCTTCGCTGCCCTCATGGGCCCGATGATGGGCTCCGCCCTTGGACTGGCGCTTCAGGACTGGAAACTTGCAGGAGAATCGGCAAAATCATTCGGCCGCGGCGTGGCCGTCATCTTTGTCGTAGCCACCGTAGGCGCCTGGTTATCTCCCCTCCGGGAAGCCACGCCGGAGATGGTGGCACGGACCACTCCCAATTTGATCGACTTGCTGGTCGCCCTGCTCGCCGGCACGGCCACGGTGTGGATCCGATGCACGCAGTCCGAAAAGGCCGACTTCCTCCCCCAGGCGCTGGTTTCCGCCGTCACCCTGCTGCCGCTCTGCGTGGCGGGATACGGAGTGGGTACGGGACAATGGGACGTGGCCTGGGGCGCCGGGAAACTCTTCCTGGTCAACTCGGTGGGAATCATCCTGGCAGCCGACCTGGGGTTCATCCTGTTCGGTTTTCACTCTCGCCGCGAGGATGCGGAGCGCCGCGTCCTGAGCCGCGTGCAGATCGTCTTCGGTTTCGTTCTGCTGGTGGTTCTGGCAACGCCGCTGCTCGGAACTCTGCGGCGCGTGATCCTTCAGCGGCACACGCGCGCGGAAATCCAGGATTTGCTCGGCCCTCTGCTCACCAGCGAGGGGGCGTCGCTCGCGGAGTTGCAATACCGGGAGGCATCCGATGCCCTGGAGATCACTCCGGTCATCCGCACGCCTCAGTACCTGAGCCAGTCCGACCTGGAAACCATCAAACAGAAACTCCAGACGCGCCTGGGCCGGCCCGTGCGGCTAAACTTCAAGCAGGTCCTGCAGTTGGAAATGGGAGATGCAGTGACGGGAGGTGTCGTCCGACAAGAGGAACCCGATTACCGCAGAAACGTCGGGCTTGCGATTCGAGACCTGCATGGAACCAGCCAGGCGGCGGTCACGAGCGCGATGGCAAATCTACCTTTCGCCCAAGCCGAAACAATCGACGTCGGGATTCTGGGTCCGGAACAACCCCTGCAAATCCGCCTGAGGCTCTCCTCTTCCGACAAACTCAGCACGGATGCGGTGAAAATTCTTACCAGTATGGTTTCTCAGAATTTGGGAATGCCGGTCGT
>JAPUME010000195.1 GCA_027294185.1 Acidobacteriota bacterium
TCCGTCTTTTCCCGACTACAGGCGCTGAAGGCTGCGACGAGAACGGCCGTAATCAGGGTCGGAAAAAGACGAAACCAGCTACCCCGGAGATGCGTCAAATGGCTTGGGGCGAAAATCATTCTCTTTTACCTCGATAGGGAAAGGGAATCGGTGTGTTTGCCTGTCTTCTTCAATCAGCGGGTCGGGCCGCATCAGGATATACTAATATCCGGGTCATTTTGAACTCTTCCGGATTTGACAGCTTTCGGATGCTGCGGCTCCGGCTGTCTCGTATATAATCAAGGTTTAGCGTATAGCAGATTGCCTTAGAGAATTCACTAGCCGGGGCGCAGCCTCCTTTGGAGAAAAGCTGGAATACTGATTCCGCTCAGGATGCTGGATGGTGGCCTCTTCCCCGGTCGAGAAGTGTAAAGTGAGCAAAAACATGTCGCGTCTTTGGATCATCCTGGGATTGTTCATTGCCACAGGTACAACGTTTCCTTGCCGTGCGCAAACCGTAGAGGGCGCTCTTCGAGGATTGGTGGTGGATCGGTCCGGAGCAGTCCTTCCCGGAGTCGAAGTGACCCTCCTCAATTCAGATACCAACCTGAAGCGCCTCGCGCGGACGGGAATGGATGGGTATTACACCTTTGTGCTGGTGCCTCCGGGACGATACCGGCTGGAGGCGGAGCTGAAAGGATTCAAAAAACTCGTTCGTCGCGGGATTCGGCTGCGCGTGGGTGATCAGGCGCGGTTGGATTTCTCCCTCGAGGTTGGCTCCCTGACCGAAGAGATTACGGTGTTGGCCGATGTCCCTCTCACCCAGATGGAGGATCCGGGGCTCGCGACGGTTATCGAGAACTATCAGATCGTGAATCTTCCTCTGAACGGGCGGAACTTTCTGGAGTTGAGCCTGTTGGTACCGGGCGCCTTTCCCAATGCTCCCGGGTCGCCCGGTTCGGGTCGTGGAAACTTTTCGGTCAATGTGAACGGGGCCCGCGAAGAGGCCAATAACTTCCTGCTGGACGGAGTCTATAACATGGACCCGGTGCTCAATTCCTTCGCGCTCTCCCCTCCGGTGGATGCGATTCGGGAGTTCAAGCTGCAGACGAGCACCTACGACGCCACGTTCGGTCGGAGTGCCGGAGCGCAGGTTAACGTAGTCCTGAAGTCGGGCACCAATCAGTTTCACGGCACGGTTTATGAGTTTTTCCGCAATGCTGTCCTGGATGCCCGGAATTTTTTCGACGACCCGAGCTCGAATATCCCCAAGTTTCAGCAGAACCAGTTCGGCTTTTCCCTGGGTGGACCGATTCGGCACGATCGGACGTTTTTCTTTGTGGACTACGAGGGCAGACGGCGGCGAAAGGGAATTACCCGTATTGCGAATGTCCCCACACTCGCGGAACGCCGGGGAGACTTTTCCTCGAGCCCCCTGCCCCCGTTCGACCCATTCACCGGCCAGTTCTTCTCCGAAGGCGTGATTCCTGATTTCCGCCAGCATCCGGCAGGCGCCGCGATTGCCAATCTTTTTCCGGAACCCAACCGGCCTGTGGTGGGGCAGAATTTTGTCTCCGCACCCACCCTGCGGGACCGGGACGATAGCTTTGACGCGCGCATCGACCATTCCTTCAGCGACCACGACACCCTGGCGGGCCGCTACAGTTTCAGCGACCGGGATCTTTTTGAGCCCTTTGCGGGACGGCTGCTTGCCTCCGTGCCGGGCTACGGAAACCTGGTGCCACGGCGGGCCCAGAACCTGATGCTGAATGAGACGCATATTTTCGGGTCTCGCTGGGTGAACGACTTGCGCCTGGCATTCAACCGGGTTTCGAGCGGCACGTTTCAGGAAAATGCGGGCACGGATGTTAACGGGCAGTTGGGAATTCCGAGTTTCACCTCCAATCCTCGTGATTTCGGGTTGAGCTTCATTACCGTGGCCGGATTTTCTCCTCTCGGGGATGAACCGAATAACCCCCAGCGCAGCGTAACGAATACGTTCCAGTTACTGAACCAGTCCAGCTTTTCTACGGGGAAACACCTGATCCGGTTCGGGGTCGACGTAAGAAGGTCTCAGCAAAATGCCTTCCGCGACGTCCAATCCCGAGGCTTCATTAATTTCCTTTCGCCTTCTTTCTATACCGGCATCCCTCTTGCCGATCTTTTGCTGGGCCTGCCCTCCTTCACCGGTGGAGCGCAGTTGGACAATCCGCAATATCTGCGTACGACCAGTGTGAATCTGTTTGTCCACGAAAACTGGCGGCTGCGTTCCAACCTGACGGTCAATCTCGGGCTGCGCTACGAATACAATTCACCGCCCGCAGACAGATTCGACCACGCAAACTTATTTGATGTTGAAACGGCCACGCTCGTGGGGGTCGGGCAGCAGGGGATTCCTCGCGGCGGATACGAGCCGGACCGAAACAATTTCGCCCCCCGGATTGGGCTGTCATGGAGTCCCTTTGACGGCGGGCGGACCGTATTGCGCGCCGGTTATGGCGTCTATTATGACCAGTCCGCGCTGGCCGTCGCCAACGGGCTTTACTTCAATGCGCCCTTCTTCATTTTCAATCTCTTTTTCCCGTCGGAGTTTTCCCTTTTGACGCTGGATGATCCCTTTCCCGCCGGATTCGGATTTTCTCTCCCGGGGTCGGGCATTACCTACCAGCGTGATCTCAAGACCACCTACCAGCAGCAGTGGAGCGTGGACCTGCAACAGGAACTTCAGCGTGACCTGTTGCTGGGTGTGAGCTACGTGGGGTCGAAAGGCACGAACCTTGTCGGCGCGAGGGATTTGAATCAACCCCTGCCGAGCTCGGACCCGGATAACCCTCGTCCTCTGCCGCAGTTTGCCGACATCAACCAACTGGAATCCTCCGGAAACTCCACCTACCATGCGCTGCAGATTCGGTTGCAGCAGCGGTTGAGCTCGGGTTTGATGTTCCTCGCCTCTTATAGCTGGAGCCATTCGATTGACAGCTCTTCGACGCTGTTTCCGAGCGCCGGTGACGCGAACTTCCCCCAGGACAGCTCTAATCTCCGCGCCGAGAAGGGGCGTTCGAATTTTGATATCCGTCACCGCCTATCCTTTAACTATTCCTACGATCTTCCCTTTGGACGAGGAAGGCGGATTCTTCCCAACCTGGAAGGATTTAGCAACTTTATTTTGAGCGGTTGGCAGACGAACGGAATTGTCACCCTGCAGTCCGGCTACCCGTTCACGCCGATACTGCTCGCCGATAACAGCAATACAGGAACCTCATTGCTGGGAGTCGGGGCGGGCGACCGCCCTCATCTGGTAGGAAACCCGAAGCTGGCGAATCCCGGCCCGGACGGTTGGGTGGACTCTACGGCTTTCGCCCTTCCACCCTTCGGGAGCTTCGGAAATGCAGGGCGCAACATCCTGACCGGCCCCGGCTTCCGGAATATGGACTTTTCCCTGTTGAAGACCATGAAACTGACCGAGGATTGGAACCTGCAGTTCCGGGCGGAGTTCTTCAATCTGTTCAACCACCCGAATTTCGATCTCCCGAACCCCACCGTGGATTCTCCCCTCACTTTCGGACGGATTTTTTCGGCACGCTCGGGTCTACCCGGTGATGCGCGAAGCATCCAGTTCGCCTTGAAACTGATTTTCTGAGATTGAGATTGGATGGATTGTTGAATTGTTCAATCGGGCAATTGGGCAATCGTTCAATCGGTCGGCAGGGTCTACTCGCTGCGCAGCGCGGGAAGCAGAGGCGTGCGCAGCATCAGTCCCGCGGCCAGAGTCCCCGCTGTAAGTCCCGTCGCACAAACCAACAGCAGAGTCAACCCGAGCGACGCCCACGGCAGGTGGGCCCCGCTCTGGGCCAGATGCGGGCCTACGGCCACCAGCGCGCTGAGGGAGCCTGCCGATAGGCCGAAAAGCAGAAGGAAACCGTTCTCCGCCAAAAGGAGCCAGCCGAGAGTTTTTCGGCGAAAACCCAACGCCACCAATAACGCCAACTCACCTCGGCGCTCCACCACGTTGCGGAGGATCAGCGTCGCCAGCCCCAGCGTCCCGAGCATCAACCCCAGTCCTCCGAGGGCGAGGAAAGTACTCAGGTAGGTGTTCTCAACGACCAGGTAGCCCGCCAGTCGGTCTGAAGTGGTGATTACGTCCAGGCCCCACTCCGCCAGATGTTCTTCCAGAACTTGCGCCACCTGGTGCGT
>JAPUME010000196.1 GCA_027294185.1 Acidobacteriota bacterium
ACTCTTCTGGGCTCCTCGGCGATGGTTCTCGAATCCAAAGAGCATCCCGCCAAGTTGAAAGACATCGTGACCACCCCGGCCGGATGCACCATCGACGGCCTCCTGGAGCTCGAACAGGGAGGCTTGCGCGTGACCTTAATCAAAGCCGTCGTCCGCGCCGCCGCCCGGGCCAAGCAGTTGGTGGAAACTCAGAACTCTTAGTTATTCGTCGGTCGGCGGCCCTGTCCGACTTATTTCCTAATCCCTCAAGTTCCTCAAAGGTAGGGCGGAACCCATCTTTCAGGTTCCGCGTTCCTTGGTTGCGACGAAATCAAGCCGCAGAACCACACAACGGGTTCTGCGCTACCGGGTATAATTGCCGCCATGTCGCGGTTGAGAAGATTAGAAAATACCGAAAAGATTTTCTACATTACCTATTGTTTGAACCGAGGCCAGGCGAGCTTCATCGAGCCAGGGTATCAATTACTGGCGCAATCCATCGCCACCGCCCGTGAGCGCCGGGACTTCCGGCTTTCTGCCTTTGTGTTCATGCCGGACCACTGGCACGCCCTGATTCGGCCCCGGCCTGGCGATTCGATCGGGCGAATTTTGCCGACGATTAAAGTTACATTTACCTTTCGCCAGAAACGGTCGATCGATCTCACACTGAGAAGATTAAAGCTTGGCTGGCAGCCGCGCTTCTGGGACTCGTTTATTCGTAGCGTCGGCGTGTTTCATGCCAAGGCCGACTATATCCACCAAAACCCAGTCCGCCGAGGGCTTGCCAGGCAAGCCGAGGAGGGGCCATGGTCCAGTATCCATTCCTGCGGAGCGGCGGGACCGGTAGTCTTATCTGTGGATCACGAAGCACTCCCTCTTGATTCACAGGCACGGTTGTGAATTCATCAGGCCCTTTTGCAGATTTACGGGTAGCGCGGAACCCGTCTTCCAGGTTCCGCGTTCCTTAGTTTCGACGAAATCGAGCCGCAGAACCACACAACGGGTTCTGCGCTACCGGGTATAATTACCCGTCGGGTGAGCAACATCAGGTAATTTCGCATCTGTGTGATTCATTTCTGGGAAAAGCTATCTCGTCACACATATCGTACCCACGCGGAACATCCACGAGCCGAAAGGATGCAAATACCAACAGCATGGCAAAGGAGACCACTGTAAAAAAAACGCCGCTTCGGCCGGACGGGACTTGAAATTTCCGAGATTGGCTACGGGGCCTGGGGCATCGGCGGAGCGCAATGGCTCGGCGGAGAGGACCGGCAGAGCCTGGCCGCGCTGGAGCGTGCCTTTTCACTCGGCATCAACTTTGTGGATACCGCACTCGCCTACGGTGAAGGTCACAGCGAACGGCTGGTGGCGCATGCCGTCAAGAGCCGCAAGGATTCCATCATCGTCGCCACCAAAGTTCCGCCCAAGAATCTTATCTGGCCCGCGCGGCTCGGCATTCCGATGGAAGAGGTTTTCCCTGCCGACTACGTGGTGGAGTGCATGGAGGCGAGCCTCAAGAACCTGGAGCGCGATTCGGTTGACCTCCAACAATTCCATGTCTGGAACTCAGAATGGCTGAAGCAGGAGGGTTGGCAGGAGGGAATCGAGCGAATCAAGCGCGCCGGCAAGACCCGCTTCATCGGCATCTCGGTGAACGATCACCAGCCTTCGAGTGTCATCCCCGCCTTGCGTACAGGATTGATCGACACGATTCAGGTCATCTACAACGTCTTCGATCAATCACCGGAGGATGAACTCTTCGGGGTGTGTCGCGAGCTTGACATCGGCGTCATCGCCCGCGTGCCCTTCGATGAGGGAAGCCTGACGGGCATGGTCACGCCGGAAACGAAATTCCCCCCGGGAGACTTTCGCAACCTCTACTTTAAGGACGACCGTAAACGGGAAGTGTGGGAGCGGATTGAGCGCATGCGCCGCGACCTGGGCGATGCGGAACCCTTGCCGCGCACCGCGCTTCGCTTCTGCCTGTCGCACCCGGCCGTCACCACCGCGATTCCCGGCATGCGCTCCCAGCGGCACGTGGAGGGAAATGCCTCCGCGTCCACCGCCGGGGCGTTGTCCCCGGATAAGCTCGACATTCTCCGCCGCCACCGCTGGGTGCGAAACTACTATTCCGAATAGGATTTCGGTTGGCCCTCCGAACCTTTCAGGCCGCAACCATGCTTCCTGCTTGCTCGCTTGCAGGATAGAAAAATGAAAAAAACATTTGTCCTACAACTTCTTTTTCTGGGCATTGCGGCAGGACTGTGCGCACAGAATCCCCCCGCCGACCTCGTGCTCACCGGCGGAAACATCTATACGGGAGACATTCGCCTTCCTCGGGCGGAGGCGATCGCCATCGCGGAGGGAAATGTTGCAGCGACCGGGACGTCCGAAGAGATCGGCCAGTGGGTCGGGCCGCAGACAAGAGTCATCCACCTAAAGGGCAGGTTCGTCATGCCCGGCTTCAACGACGCCCACACTCACCTGGGCGGCGCAGGCCGGGGAATGCTGAGCGTCCAGGTGGAAGCCACCCGCTCGGTAGCCGAATTCCAGCGGCGTATTCGCGACCGCGTGAGCGACTATAGAGCCGGAGAATGGATCACGGGCCGTGGCTGGGACCATTCTTTGTGGAGAGAGAATCGCGTGCCGACGCGTGGGGACCTGGACGCGGTCTCCCGTCGCCATCCGATGTTCTTCACTCGCGTGGACGGCCACTCGGGGGTGGCCAATTCCCTCGCGCTCGAAAAGGCCGGTATCACTCGGCTGACTCTCGACCCCGAAGGCGGCGAAATCGTACGGGACACGATGGGGGAACCAACCGGATGGCTCAAAGAGAAAGCCACCCGACTTGTCAGCCGTCTCATCCCCGACCTCACTCCCGAGCAGCGAAAACGCGGGCTGTCCCTGGCGTTGGCCGAGGCCGCCCGCCACGGGGTCACCTCGGTTCAGGATAATTCCGGTTGGGAGGATTTCCTTACCCTGCTCGAGTTGAAACGCGAAGGGAAACTCACCGTCCGCGTCACCGAGTGGCTGCCCTTTACCGCCCCGCTTGCACGCCTTGCGGAAATGCGCAGGACGGGAGGCACGAAAGACTCCTGGCTAAAGACCGGCGCGCTGAAGGGAGTTACCGACGGCAGCGGCGGGTCGGGTTCCGCCGCCATGCTCGAACCCTTCGCCAATGCCCGCGAGAACCGCAGCATACTTCTATTCGATCCCGAAGAGCTAAAGAAGATGGTTGTAGAGCGCGACGCCGCGGGATTCCAGATTACCCTGCACGCCATCGGCGACCGCGCCAACCGCGTCGCATTGGATGCCTTCGAGGCCGCGCTCCGCGCCAACCGGAGAGCGGACGCGCGCCACAAGATCGAGCATGCACAGTTCGTTCATGCCGACGACCGCTCACGCTTCCGGGAGTTGGGCGTGATCGCTTCCATGCAACCCTCGCACGTCCTTGCCGACCTGCGCTGGGCCCCGACCCTATTAGGTCCGGAACGCGAGTACGAGGCCTATTCCTGGAAATCATTGCAGGACGCAGGCGCACATCTCGCCTTCGGCACGGACTACCCGGTCGAAGCCATCAACCCGTTG
The DNA here is from genome assembly GCA_027294185.1 of Acidobacteriota bacterium. Taxonomy (GTDB): domain Bacteria; phylum Acidobacteriota; class Terriglobia; order UBA7540; family JAPUME01; genus JAPUME01. Next base: position 3,571 of record JAPUME010000196.1, read on the forward strand.
CGCGGCCTCTATGCAAGTGTGACCCGCGAGTTCATCGACGGCGGGCCTCGGGGCGGTTGGCTGCCGGAGGAAAAGATCGGCATCGAGGACGCCATCCGCGCCTACACGGTCGGTTCCGCCTACGCCGAGTTCGAGGAGCACCGTAAGGGAACCCTCATGCCGGGAATGCTGGCTGACCTGGTCGTCCTTTCCCGCGACATCACGCGCGTATCTCCTCGGGAAATTCTCACTACGGAAATCCTGCTGACTGTTGTAGGTGGAAAGATTGTTTACGAGAAAGCGCAACCGGAGTAATCCGGGCGGCGCGACCATGAAGGGTTCTCAGGGATGTGTGCGGTAGGGGGTAGAACGCAAGCGCACACTTCGTAAAACGCGGGATGTATGATTGCATGGATGCGCCTCCCGCGAGGGCGAATGTGTTCCAGCTCTACCCCAAGCGGCTCTATTTTCAACAGATAGTGGCTTCGTTTTGCAGAATCGTGCACTTACTGCGTGTGTAATAGTTCTGCGGCCCGGGTGGCCCAGACCTTCCAGGTCTGCGAATCTATGTTTTCACGGACCCGCAGACCCAAAGGGTCCACGGCCTGCCGGGACAGGTCCACGGCCTGCCGGGACAGCCGCCCCCTTCATAGATGCCACCTCACGTTTAACATGAATGAACAGGAATACTAAGTGGTGCCGATTCCCCGCCGTCTCAAAGCCGATCTGGCTCTCGCCTTCGTCACCCTGATTTGG
>JAPUME010000197.1 GCA_027294185.1 Acidobacteriota bacterium
GGTTTGACCACAACGACGCTCTGAACCTGAACCTGCGCCAATCCTACGGCGGCGGCTTCGGCTACGACTGGGTTAGGAAGGAGCGGGTGGAGTTGACCCTGCTGGTTGGTTTGACGGCAACTCGAGAGAACTTCGCGCAGCAATTGAACCGCACCCAGGGAGAATTCCTGGCAGGGGAAAGGTTCCGCCTCAACCTGTTCCCGGGTGTGCAGTGGGTTAACGAGATCAGATTCTTCCCCAGCCTGAATCATGCGGGACAATACCGGCTGGACGCGGTCTCTTCGCTCGTCAGCCGCATCACAAAAACCATCTCCTTCCAGATGAGGCTGACCGACAACTACATCAGCAACCCGCTTGGTGTGGGGCAAAAGAATCAGTTCACCTTTACCAGCGGCCTCGCGGTCCATTTCTGAGAAGTTGAGTTTCGTGTGAATGGGTTGGCGGATATGCTCTGCCAGGGCGGGCTCCGCATTGCAGAGCCTGCGACTCAAATATATAATCACCCCGGGATCTTTGCCTTCCTCGAGGTGTTGCCACGGACCATCTACTCTATTTCCTTGCCCTGCTGAACGTGGCATTGATTCTCACCGCATTCACTCGGCGGTTTCTCAAGTACTGGTACTTCCAACTTCGAGACCGGCGGCGGCTCGTTGTCGCTGCCCATGTCGACAACGCCCTCAGGGAAAATGAAAGAGGGAACGAAACACCGGCACCCCGCTTTCTCTGGCTGGCAGAGGACGATTTGCTGCGCCGGATTCCCGTTGCAGATGAAAAAAAGAAAGAACAGCTTCGGGACCTCTACCGCGCCTGGGGATTGGCCGCGCTTCGAGGAGAGGAACTCCAGCGCAGAAGAGGGCACCGCCCGGGGGAGGCCGCCATTGCCCTGGCCCGCATGGGAATCCGCGAAGCCGCCCTACCCATTACCCAGCTCCTCAGGGGATACACCCATCAGGTACGTCTGGCCGCCCTGCGCGCCCTGGAAGTCCTGGGAGCACAGAAGGCCACCCAACCTCTAATGGATGTGCTTCCCGAGGTGAAAGATACGGCCCGGATTCTGGCAGCAGCGGCACTGGCAAGCTCTTGCCGTAGCCGCCCGGAGTTGTTGCTGCCCCACCTGACCCACGAGGATGACCCGATTCGCGCCATCGTGGCCGGAGCAATGGCCGAGGTCGCAACCCCTGCGGTGGTCCCCGGGATTCAGCCCTATGTACGGGACCCCTATCCGGAGGTGCGCGCCAGGATTGCTGAAGCTTTCGGGACAGCCGCCGACCCCAAAGCTCTCCCGCTTTTGAAGGAGCTGGCAAAGGATTCGGTCTGGTCGGTACGCATCGAGGCGGTGGCCGCGATGGGCCGCCTGGGAGACTACGACGCTTTTGAGACCCTTTCCGCTGCGGTTCACGACTCGGACTGGCGCGTACGGCGAGAGGCCGCCGCTGCGCTGTCAAACCTTGCCCCGGAACCGCTGGGAACGCTTACGGCCCTGCGCCGGTCCGGCGACCGCTACGCTACGGAGGCCATGGTGGCGGAGCTCGAACGGCAAGGGATCATCTGGGAAGCCATTAACAACTTGAACTCACCCTCACCCGACCTCCGCGCAAGCAGTCAACTGCTGGTGCAGGAGCTTCTTCAAGCCCGCGCTTACGGCGCCATCTTTTATGCTCTCGAGATGCATCCCTCCGACGAGATTCGCCACACTTTGCTCGAAATGCTCGACCTCTTTTTCCTCCGAGAAGATCGAGAGCAGTTGACTCCGCTGCTCGAATCCCGATTTCTCGAACCCGACACCCGACGCTCACTCGAAAACATCGCCCTTCCCGCAAGGGAAAAATCCCCTTCGAAATTAAGCCTTCTTCTGACGGGATTAGGCATCGGAGTATTCCTCACTCTTCTGGCTGCATTGAGAATCAGCCGGGGAGATGGGGACCCTGCGGGTTCGACATCATGACCTGGATCGGGCCGGCGTTTCTCTACTTCTCTTATTTCATCCTGGGCTACTACGCTATTCTGTACAGCTCGTATTTATACCTTGTCTTTTCATCGGTTTACTTCGCCCTGGCCCGGCCGAGGCGGGCCCGTCTGGCGGCCTCCGGGCTGCAGTTCCCCGCTACCAACGTTCCCGCCGTAACCGTGCTGGTCCCGGCATACAACGAAGAGGCGACGATTGTGGAAAGTGTGCAAGCTTTGTTGGGAATGGACTATCCCGCTTTCGAAGTGATCATCGTAAACGACGGAAGTAGCGACGAAACTTTGCACGAATTGATTCGGTCCTTCTCCCTGCATCGCGCCGACCTTGTCTATGAGCCGTTGATCCCGACCCGACCCGTACACGGTCTCTACATCTCGACCCTGGACCCTCGCCTGCTGGTCGTCGACAAGGCCCAGGGAGGCAAGAGCGACGCACTGAATGCCGCCATCAATCTGGTGCGCACGCCCTGGGTCTGTTCCGTGGACGCCGACTCCATCCTCGAACAAGATGCCCTGCTTCGCGTGATGCGACCGGCTATGGAAGATGGGCGCGTGGTGGCATCGAGCGGAGTCGTCCGCGTGGCCAACGGGTCGCAGGTGGCCGCCGGGCGCGTCACCCAGGTGCGGCTTCCCCATAACTGGGTGGAGATGATGCAGGTGGTGGAATACCTGCGAGGTTTTCTCCAGGGCCGGCTCGGTTGGAGCTGGCTCAACGGCTTGATACTGGTCGCAGGCAGCTTCGGCATCTTCCGCACCAATGTGCTCCGTGAAATCGGCGGTTACTCTTCGGAGACCATCACGGAGGACTTGGAAATCGTGGTGCGGATTCATCGCCATATGAGATTCAAGCGGGAACCCTACCGGGTCGTGTTTGTCGAAGATCCGGTCTGCTGGACGGAGGTGCCGGCCTCGCTTTCCGTCCTTTCCCGGCAACGGAAGCGCTGGCACCGGGGCATGGCCGAAACACTCTGGATGCACAAGGACCTTCTGTTTCACCGGCGGATGGGATTGGTCGGGTTTCTGGTTCTCCCGCTCTACGTCCTGGAAATGCTCTCTCCGCTGATCGAGCTGATCGGCTACGTGGTTGTTCCCCTGGGGGCGGCGTTGGGATTGGTGAGCCGGGAGATATTCTTTCTCTACCTGATCCTGACCTTTCTTCTGGGAAGTCTGCTTTCGCTGTGGGCGGTTTTATTGGAGGAGTACACCTTCCGGCGGTATAATCGCTGGCGGGATTTTGCCTGGCTCGTGTGGTTCGGAATTTTCGAGTTCCCCTTCACCCATCCCATTACCGTGGTTTGGAGGGTGATGGGACTCTACGAATTCCTTGTGGGACGCCGGGATTGGGGTAAGCAGGAAAGAGTTGGCTTCCAACACCGGAGGACCTCCGGCCGCACACCTTGAGCCAAAGTCCGAAGAGGAGCCGCCAGGAATTGGCGCAACAGCACGGGTTACCCCCCAACCTGAAACAGATCGAAAAGCGTGATTGGGAACTCTGGTCGATCTCGCTGATTCTCATTACCGTATTCGGCGGCGGGTTGATTCTGTTTCTCTATTCCGCCAGCCTGGTTCCCGGGGCTCTGCCGCCGTCCCTAAGCCGCTTCTTTGGTCTGCTGTTGTTCGGCCTGGTGGGGTTGGTATTGCTTCTAAACATTTACCTCATCGATAAGAGGCGTTCGTTAAATCAGATGCGGAAGT
>JAPUME010000198.1 GCA_027294185.1 Acidobacteriota bacterium
AGTATCATCCTTGTAAAAGGCAAAGCTGTGCGTGAGGGAGGATTTTCCGTTCCGGCTTACCCAGAGATGGATATCGACTTCATCCTCGAAGACGACAGGCCGGAAAAATTCGCACGACGTCGCCACCCGCGGCCAGCCGATTTTCTGCCCTTTGTGACGGGTCACAATGCTCAAACCCAGAGACCGGAAGAAGGCGTGCTCGGTCTCTTCCATGTAGCGGAACAGGCTCGTGAAGTGAATGATGCCGGCCATATCCGTCTCGGCGAACTCAACACGTCTTTTGGTTCTGAATTCGTAGGCCATTCGCTTTCACTTTATATAATGCGCTGGAAGATCACGAAATGTATTGTGAATAAATGGCCGCAGTTTCCCTGGCCATTGTTTCCGCGTTAAAAACTTTTTGAACAGCGGCTCTGCCTTTTTGCCCGAGCTCGGCGGCGTAGGCGCGATCTTCGATCAGGCGGCGAAGACCGGCGGCCAGGTCTTCGGCGTTCCCCGGCTCGAAGAGGAGTCCGCCGCCGCTCGTCTCAATAAACTCGGGAAAGGATCCATGCCGCGGCTCGACGACCGGCACACCGTTCGCCCACGCTTCCAGCACGTAGAGACCCTTGGGCGCGGCGTAGGCGGTGGGCACCGAAAGCGCATCCAACCCCTGAATAAAGTCGATTTTCCTCTTGCGGTCAATAGAGCCGATATATTCAAAATCTTCCGCCAGGCCCCATGCGCGGATTCTTGCCTGGAGCTTCTCGAGATAGGGTAGGTTTTCCTTGCCCAGATAACCTGCCACACGCAAGCGGCAGCGCGGCGAATTTTCTGACTGGCGAAGAATGCGAAAAGCATCGACCAGGGTGTGCAGGCCCTTATCGGGGCCGATTCGCGCCATATAGCCGATGGTGAAATCACCGCCTGGATTCGCTTTCGCCTCGCCGTGTCCATGCAGTTCGAGCCCCGGGTAGACAACGTGGATGCGTTTGCGAGGAACATCCAGAAATCCGGCCATACGGTCGGCGTAGGTACGGCTGGGAGCGATGAAAGCGTCAATGTCTGCGGCCCGCGTTCGTAAGACTTCCAGGGCTTTCCCCCGATAGGGCTCCGGCAGCCCCTCGAGGAAAACATCTTCGCCCTGCAGGGCGCAGAGAACCGGAACGTTCAGGGAGGATTTGATTTTCCGTGCCAGTCCTGCCAGAAGCGAATTGGTGAGATGCACCAACTGGGGTTGAGGTTTTCGCCCGAGCCATTCGGTCAGCCGGCGAAGTTCTTTTTGTTGACGGCCCTCTTCCCCCTCAAGCACGGAAAGCGTGAGCGCGCCGAGCAGGTGGGGGTCGGTGTCAATGGCGAAACGCGAAATCCATCGGAGCAGACCGGGCGCGTCCAGAACTCCGTCGAGCAGGCGCGGCGTGTGGCGAAACAGAGAGAGCCGTTGTTGCAGATAGACGTTCAGGCCGCCGTAGAATACCTGGTCGAGACTGACATCGTTCTCGTCGGTGCGAATGGGGGTGTAGAGGGGGACCAAAGTGACATCGTGGCCCTGGCGGATGAGGGTGGCTGCAAGGGTGTTATCCCGCAAGCAGTTCCCGCAATACATCCCCCCAGCCCCGGCCGTAATGTAGACGATTCTCATGGAAAGAGATCGGGCTAGGTTTTCACTTCCGCGGCGCTCGGTTTCCCGCCAGGGAAGAACTTCTTCAAAGTGGCATCCGAAGGAGGCGAGCTCAAAAGGGACCCGACGATCATTCCCACCGCGCTGGCCAGAACGAGGACGGCGACGGGCATGATACCGGTTCCGCCTACCGTGTAGCCGCGCGTCTCCCAACCCTGAAGGAATAAATAGGTCCAAAAGATTGCCACGGTCAGGACGGAGGAAAGAGCGCCGTATCGCGTGCTCCGCTTCCAAAACAGTGCCGCCACGATCACCGGAAACAGGCCTGCGAATCCGGCGAAGGACCAAACGGCCAGATTGAAAATGCTTCTCTCGGTAAAAAACGACAACAAGAGCGTGATAACTACGATCAGGGAGACAAAGGCGCGACCGAGCCTTACCTGAGTCTTCTCATCCAACCGGTCATGGAATTTATAGTGGATTACGATGTCGTGTGTAAACATGGTGCCGGCGGAAAGAAATTGCGAGTCGAGCGAGGACATGGCCGCCGCCAGCACGCCCGCTCCCAGCAGCCCGGCCAGCAGAGGGCTGGCGTGATTTGAAATCAAAAGGATCAGCACACTGTTCGACCGCGCCCCCTCCAGAAAAGGAATCGCGGGGTCGGCCGTGGCGATCACGCCCAACAACACCGAAGGCAGCCATACGGCGGCGATGCAGAACGGATAGAAGACGAGCGTCGTGCGAAAGGTTTCCATCCGCCGCGCCGTGAGCCAGTGCATGAACATGTGTGGGAACATGCCGACCGAAAGCGGCGTGAACGTGTAGCTGAGAAACAACCAGGGGCTCATGCCCGGGTGAGCGTCTCCATCACCTGCGCGGTGAAGAAGGTGAGGGAATTTTTCAGCCACCGCGCCCATCGCGGTGCGAAGTCCTCCCAGATCATTGACGACGGCGAAAAAAGCCAGAGCGCCGAGAGTCATGAAGACCAAAGTCTGAAAGGCATTCGCCCACGCCGTTCCGCGCAAACCGCCCAGAAAAACGTATCCCAGGACGACGCCGGAGATGCCCACCGAACCGATCCACTGCGGCAATCCCTCGGCGGGTCCGCCCGTCAGATTTTGAATGATGATGCCTCCGGCCATCACCCCGATCAACAAATAGGGAACCAGCAAGGCGATCAACACCGCGAAGAGCAAAAGCCCCAACCGGTCCGATCCCCATCGCTCGCGGAAGTACTGCACCTGGGTAAGGTATCCGAAACGTTTACCCAGGGCCCAGACCCGGGTCCCCACGAAAAAGAAGATACAGGGCATGACCAGGGCGGAAATCGAGGCCATGAGGCCGAAAACGCCGATCCCCTCGTGGTAGGCCTCACCGGATGAGCCGAGAATGGCGAACGTGGTCATGTTAGTGCCGAAAAGCGACATCAACAGAAGAAAGGGGCCAATCGTCCGGCTGGCGACGAAGTAGTCCTCGCCGGTCTTCTTGAGAAGCAGATTGGCCCAGAATCCCAGACCAAGAACGAGAAGCAGATAGATGATGATGATCAGAAGGGACAGGTTCATTCTTTGCTGTCCTCCCCTTCCTCTCGAACTTGCAAGTGGTCCGGCCAGGCATTCCGGATCAGCGACAGCAAGAGCAGGGAGGCAGCCACACAGAAACCGAGATGATAGACCAGGCCTACGGGGAGCACGCCGAAAACCAGAGTCCCATCGTTCCAGAACCAGAAATCCTGATGGAGAAAGTAAAGGACGATGAGACCGACGTAAGAGAGCGTCTTTTTCATGATGCCTGATTCCTCCGAACTTCGACCGCTGAAATTTTCTTGTCCTCCGGGGGGAGCATTTCGGGAAGGGGGCACATCTGTTCCAGGGATTCAAACAGATCAGACATGTTATCGGTAAACACGTTACCGACCAGGATGTCGATCATTCTCTTCCGGTGCTGAGGGAATTTCCGGACGAACCGTCCGAAATGGAACTCTCTAGTATAAAAAGCGTAAATCAGCCTGCGGATTGCCTTCATGCCGGTTGATAGGGTGGACCCGAACCTGGAGAGCTGGCCGGCGGAAAAGTCCCCTTTCTCGAAGGCTTCTCCGATCGTGTCTGCGGCAAGCTCGCCCGACTTCAGAGCCAGGAATACGCCGGAGGAATAGATCGGGTCCAGAAAAGAATAGGCGTCACCGACCAGCACCCAACCGTCTCCGGCGCAGCGAGTGGACTGGAAGGAAAAATCGCTGGTGGTATAGATTTCCGATACTCTTTTCGCCGATTCCAGACGATGTCGGACCCCGGCGCACTGTTCGATGGATTCATTCAGAGTCGCTTCCGCCTGGCCTGGCCGGGCGAACAGCTTCTCCGGAGGGCCGACAATCCCTGCGCTGACGCGGTTCTCCGGCAGCGGAATGTACCAGAACCATCCCTCGCCGTCCGGCGTATGGAGAACCAGCGTCGCTCCCTCGTCAATCCCCGGATCGCGCCGGCCGCCTTCGAAGTGGGCGAAGATCGCCACCTTTTTCAGCCGGGGGTCGGGGTTTCGAATCTTGAGCTTCTTGGAGAGGAATGCATTCAACCCGGTCGCATCGACGATGACCTTCGCGTAGTGATTCTCGGTTTTTCCTCCGCGGGGTCGGGCGACGACACCCACCGCCTGCGAGCCTTCGAAGAGAACTTCTTCCACATTCATCTCTTCGCGAACGTCCACGCCATGTTCGCGGGCATTGTTCAACAACATCTCGTCAAACTGGCTGCGCAGCACCTGCCAGGTAACCGAGCTTTCATGCGGGTTGGTCTCGGAGAAATAGAAGGGATGCGACTCCTTGCCGGAGGTGGAGACGAACTGCACGGAATGCTTGCGAGGAAAGGCGCTGGCCTTCATCTTGTCGAGCACTCCCAGACGTTTGAGAGGCCAGTAGGTTTCCGGCATCAGCGATTCGCCGATATGGAAGCGCGGGAAGCGGCTCTTTTCGAGCAACAGCACGCGCAGGCCCTTCTGCGCGAGCAAGGTGGCCGTTGTTGAGCCGGCAGGGCCGCCGCCCATGACAATAACATCCTGTTTTGGAGCCGCTTCCTGATTCGAGCCCATGGTCGAATTTGACGGTCCGTTTCGGTCCCCACACCAGGCAGACCGAATCGATTCTATCCTCCTGTGGAATTACGGCTCACTCGAAATTCAGGGACGACGGGAAAAGGGCCGGGCTTCGGAGGGATGCCGGTTCCGTTAAGTGTAACGAGCCCCTCTGTGTTCAGGTTCGAAGAAGTGGGAGAGCATCTCGTCAATCCTCAGCAACCCCGCTCGAGTCAGCCGGATCTCATCCCCCTTAAGAGTCAGGAGACTTTGCTCTTTGAGGTGTTCGAAAGCCGGCCTGAACTCGGAGAGGATCTCCGCGTCGAATTTCTTGCGGAAGTAGGCCGCATCCAGCTTCCCCAATTTCATCTGCAGGATCATTTCTCGGATCAGGCGCTGCCTGGGGGTAGCCTTAAGAGCTCGATGGAGGGGCAGCTCTTTTTTCGCAAGGCTTCTGAGGTAACTTTCGAAGCTGTCCTGGTTTTGAAAATGGACTCCGCCAAGGTGGCTGAAGGAAGCAACTCCGGTTCCGATCATATCGGCCCCGTGCCAGAGACTGTCGCGATAGACGAAGCGGGCGTGGTTCGACTTCTTGGCAAGCGTGTAGGCGCTTGAGATTTGGTATCCGGCGTTTTCCAACTCCGTAAAGGCATGATCCACCCAGGCGCGCTTGGTTTCCCAGTTTGCAACGGGTGAAGAATTGCCTGTCGCCTTCATATCCTGCGAAAAGACCGTGTTGAAGGGCAGCTCCATCTGGTAGATGGTCACATTGTCGGCGTCCAACTCGATTGCCTGTTGGGTGCAGTTTCGCCAATTCTCCCAGGTTTCTCCCACCATTCCGGCGATCAGATCGATATTGATCTGGGGGAATCCCACCTGCCGGGCCCACTCGTAAGCCCGAAACACTTCCGCTGAGAGGTGGGCGCGGCCGTTTTCACGGAGGACTTCGTCATTGAAGTTTTCTATTCCCAGACTCAATCGTGTGATGCCGATCGATTTGAGCGTTTTCAGTTTGTCGAGTGTCAGCGTGCCGGGTTCACATTCAAAAGTGACTTCTTCGGCATCGTCCCAGCCGATGTGACGCCGCAGCCGTTCGACGAGGAAGCGAAGTTGCCGCGAGCTGAGGAAAGAGGGAGTTCCGCCACCGAAGTAGACGAATCGAAACCGTCTGGAAGCAATGGCCGGAAGAGAGCTGTAAAGTTTCACTTCCCTTGCCAGAGCCTCGACGTAGGATTCCACGTCGCTCGCGTTCTTATCCGTGTAAACCCGGAAATAGCAGAACTTGCATTGCTTTCGGCAAAAGGGAAGGTGGAGATAGAGTCCCAGAGGCGTATCGGTTTGCGGCGGCCGGTTCAGCACTTCGTGGACCTGGGGAAGGTTCGAGTCCTTCCAAAGTGAAAACGGCGGGTAGTTTGAGACGAAGTAGCTTCCGACCTCGGTAGTTCCCGAAGACGAGGCCGGGTTCACCCCCGCAGATTTGCTGGGGTGACCGTTCTGGTTAATGATGGGTAATTCGCCAGCCATAATGAGATTATCAACCTTTCGACCCAAAACAGTAAAGCTGTCCGTCCCGGGACCCGACGACCAGACGTCCGCTTGCCGCCGCGGGAGAGGCGATCAATCCGCCTCCTGCGGTGAAGCTCCACTGCAATTGTCCGGTTTCGATATGGAGCGCGTAAAGATTGCCGTCGTGGGAGCCGACGAACAGAGTGTCCCCCGATACGAGGGGTGAGGAATCAACACGTCCCTTGGCCCGAAAAGTCCAGAGTTCTTCTCCAGTGCGCCGGTCGAGAGCGTGGACCACTCTGTCGCGGCCACCCAAAATCATGATTTTTTCCGTGAGCGCGGCGGAGGAGTAAAAGGGAAACCGCCTCTCGGAATATTCGTACTGCCAGACGGGTTTTTCCTGCTTCCAGTTGATGCAATAGACCTGATTGCCGAAGGTGCCGACAAAGAGCCGGTCGCCGTCAAGCGCCGGGGTGGCTCCCATGTAGTCGCCGATCTCGAAGCGGCTCACCTCGCGCCCGCTCGAAACATCCAGAATCCGCACGTACCCATCGCATCCGGTTACCAGGACCTTTCCATCGATGATGGCGGGGCTGGCATGCACTCTGCCTTCCGTCTGGAATTTCCACAGAAGGGCGCCGTCACGGCTGCTGAGGGCGTAGAGATTGCTGTCGTAGGAGCCGAAAAGGATTTGTCCTCCCGTGCAGCTGGGTGAGGACATGATTTCCGCCTCCGTCTGAAACTTCCAGCGGAGTTTTCCGGTTGCGGCTTCCAGCGCGTAAAGGGCGCCTTCCTCATCGCCGAAATAGACGCTCCCCTCTGAAACGCAGGGCGAGGAGCTGATTCCGGTCCCGGCCTGGAATTTCCATTTCCCCTTTCCCGTCTGAAGATCGACGGCGTGAAACGTGCCGTCGAGGGCGCCGACGAAGACCGTGCCCCGAGAGATGGCCGCAGATGATTCGATGGCCTCGCCCGCGTCATAACTCCATTGAAGATCAAGCGGCAGCGGCAGCCGTTCCCGAGTCACGCCGGTTCTTTCGGGGTTCCCGCGAAACATCGGCCACTCGTGAAGGGCCGCGCCCGGACCGGGCGGTTCCCTCAACGCAGCGAGGGCCGGGCTGTGGGAATCAGGACGTCCCGTCAGAACCAGGATTCCTGCCCCTACGATCAACGCCAGGAGGATCGTAAGCGCTGCCCTCTTGATGTTCGGAATCTTGACCACGGGAAAAATCAAAACGCCCTTTCGTAGAGTTCAAAAAGATCCTGATCGGAAACGGGCCGCGGATTGAACTTCGCGGTCCACTGCTTCCCCGCTTCCCCGGCCAGCGAACGAAGCTCTTCCCGCTTCACGCCGCAGTCGGAGAGTTTCGAGGGCAGGCGCGCGTCCTGCCGGAAAGATTCCATGTGTCTCGCAAGGCTTTCGGTCGAATCCAGGCCTGCAAAGTCGGCCAGCTCGATGTAGAGTTCTTCCACTGCCGGGCGGTTGAAACGGATTACATGAGGGAGCATAAGAGCGATGGCTGTGCCGTGCGCGATTCCATGGTGTGTGGTCAGAGGATTGGCGCAGGCGTGAGTGGCTCCGAGCATGGAGTTTTCAATCGCCGTTCCCGCGTAGTTCGCTCCCAGCAGCATTGCCCCACGAGCTTCGGCATCCTCCGGTTCCTTCAGGACGGCCGGGAAACTTGCCTGCAACAACTTCCAGGCCTCTCGTGCAAACAGTTGCGATGCCGGGTTGCGCTTGGTCGTCACATAGCTTTCGAGAGCGTGGGCCATGGCATCGATTCCGGTGGTGGCCGTTACCTGGGGCGGTTGGGTCAAAGTTACCAGGGGATCCAGGATCGCCGCCGCGCAGGCTGCCTTCTTATCTCCGCAGGCCATCTTCTGATGGGTTTCTTCATTGCTGATCAACGCGAACGACTGCGCTTCGCTGCCGGTCCCAGCCGTCGTCGGCACGGCGATCATCGGCAGCATCGGATGTTTCGCTTTTCCCACACCCCAGTAATCCGCCATGCGGCCGCCGTTGGTGATGAGGAAATTCACTCCTTTGGCGCAATCCATGGAGCTTCCTCCGCCCAGCCCGACAATGGAGTCGATCCTGTGATTGCGAGCTACTTCCAGAGCCGACTCCACGTGGTGCGTGGTGGGATTCTCCTCGACGCCTTCATATACAACGGTCCGGATGCCTGCCGCCTCGAGCGATTGAAGCGCCCGGTCAACGTGACCCGCGGCTCGAATTCCGGGATCGGAAACCAGGATGGCTCTCTCCCCTCCGACCTCCCGCACCAGGTCCCCCAGCCGCCCCAGAGTGCCGGGGCCGAATACCACGCGTGTGCGAGCCTGGAAGTCAAAGGGCTGCAAGCTTGTCTGTTGGCTGCCGTTGAATGGCACGCTGTTCGTAAAGGTGCTCAAATAAATTCCTTTCGTGCGATTGGTCCCAGGCGATCCGGCACGTCGGTATGGGGCCGATGTTCAGTCGTTTGACGTGCGGAGAAACGAGCAGGTTCCCAGGGATTTTTCATCCTCACTGATGGCGGTAACCGCCCGGGAGGGAC
>JAPUME010000199.1 GCA_027294185.1 Acidobacteriota bacterium
ATTCCCGTCACCGCAGACGGTTCATTCGAGGTAGGGCACAGGTTTCCCGTCGAAGCGGAATACGAGATTCGAATTCGAGTCGTCGATCGGCGGTATCGGCCAAAGAAGGATGAACCCCTTCCGCCGCTGCCGCCGCCGGACCGATTGGCCGCTTCACTCGACGGACAGCAGGTGAAGACTTTTAATGTGGCAGCGGACAAATACGAGCAGGGGACCTATGACTTTCGGCTGGAAGTGCCGGCGGGCGAACACCGGCTGTCGGCTGAGTTCCTTTCCCAGAGGCTCGAAGTCATACCTCGAATAGAAGACCCGAAGGACCCTTACAAGGGCGAGCGAAAACTCTTTGTCGACAATTTCGTCATTCTCGGGCCCCGCAACGTGAAAGCGCCAGTTCTGACCGAAAGCCATAAGAGGATCATGATCTGCGGTGAGGCGGAGGGGTCCTACCAACCGGAGTGCGCGAGGGAAGTCCTGAGTAATCTTGCGCAGCGGGCCTACCGTCGCCCCCTCCGCGATGGGGAGGTCGATTCCCTGCTGGGCCTGGTCAATCTGGCCGACAAGGAAGGAGACACTTTCGCTCAAGGGATACAACTGGCGCTCAAGGCCATTCTGGTCTCGCCGCATTTCCTGTTTCGCATCGAGCGGGATCCCGACCTCGATAACCCCGATGCTCGCCATGAAATCCGCCAGCACGAGCTGGCCACGAGGCTCTCCTATTTCCTGTGGAGCAGCATGCCGGACGAAGAGCTGTTTCAGGCCGCCGAAGAGGGCACTCTTAGAGACCCGAGAAAACTTGAAAGCCAGATTCGGCGAATGCTCGAGGATCCGAAATCCTATGCACTGGTCGAGAATTTCGCCGGCCAATGGTTGCAGCTACGGAACCTGGAGAGCATCTCGCCCGATCCGGACCGGTTTCCCGAATTCGACGAAGAGCTGCGCACGGCGATGCGGCGCGAAACCGAGTTGTTCTTTGAGGCCATCATGCGCGAAGATCGCAGTATTGTCGATTTCCTCGATGCTCGATTCACGTTTCTGAACGAACGGCTTGCCCGCCATTACGGAATTGAAGGAGTGAAAGGGGACGAGTTCCGCCGTATTGCGCTGGAAGATGAGCGGCGCGGCGGCGTGCTGACCCAGGCCAGCGTATTGACCGTGTCCTCCTATCCCACGCGCACCTCGCCGGTGATCCGAGGAAAATGGCTGCTCGAAAACATCCTTGGCGCTCCGCCACCCGACCCTCCCCCCGGGGCCCCGCCGCTCGACGAGGCGAAGGTGGGACTCAACGGAACCCTGCGCGAACAGTTGGAGCAGCACCGGGCGAATCCAACCTGCGCCGTGTGCCATGCGAAGATCGACCCGCTCGGATTTGCGCTTGAGAACTATGACGCCATCGGCGCCTGGCGTACCCACTACGGCAAGTTCCCGATCGACGCCTCCGGCACTCTGCCGGGAGGAAAATCGTTCTCCGGGCCGAGCGAGCTCCGGGCTATTCTCACGGCAAAAAAGAGAGACTTCGCTCGCTGCCTCACCGAAAAAATGCTAACCTACGCCCTGGGGCGTGGACTCGAAGGTTATGATAAGCCCACGGTCGAGGCCATTGTGCGGCGCCTCGAGGCCGACGAATTCCGGTTCTCCCGTTTGGTTGTGGAGATCGCGAATAGCATGCCTTTCCGGATGAGAAGAGGCGAGAGAGGGACTCAATGACTCGCAAACATCTGCCAAGACGGACCTTTCTGAAAGGTCTGGGCACGGCGATGGCGTTACCGATGCTCGACGCCATGACGCCCGCCTTCGCCTCAAAGTTTCGCTTGCAGTCCAACGCTCCCTGCCGGATGGCATTCGCCTATGTGCCGAACGGGGTCATTATGGAGACCTGGACGCCGGCGACTACGGGAGCTGAATTTGAACTGCCCCGCACCCTCGACGCCCTGGCGACCTATCGCAAGGATTGGACGCTGTTGTCGGGATTGACCCACAAGAACGGCCGCGCGCTAGGCGACGGGCCGGGTGATCACGCCCGTGCCGCCGCTTCTTATCTCACCGGAGTCCACCCCCGCAAGACCAACGGCGCGGACATCAAAAACGGCATATCCGTGGACCAGGTGGCCGCAGAAGCCATCGGCAGCAAGACTCGCTTCGCTTCGATCGAGTTAGGGACCGAGCATGGCAGGCAGGTGGGGAATTGCGATTCCGGCTACAGTTGCGCCTACAGCAACAGCGTTTCCTGGCGGTCGGAAACCAGTCCCATGCCTCCTGAGGTGAACCCTCGCCTGGTCTTCGAGAGGTTGTTCGGCCCGGCGGAGGCAAATGACGACCCGGCAACCCGTGCCAAGCGGCAACGCTACGAAAAGAGCATCCTCGATTTTGTCCGGGAGGATACGCAGAAGCTGAAGGGGGAGTTGGGACCGACCGACCGTCGCAAGCTTGACGAGTACCTCTTCGCGGTTCGTGAAATCGAAAAGCGAATCGAGACCGCCGAAGGTGCCACGAAGGGAAAGACACCCACCCTCGAGCGGCCCGGTGGGATCCCGATCGACTACGCGGAGCATGTGCGGTTGATGTTCGACCTGCAGGTCCTGGCTTTCCAGACCGATCTGACCCGAATTACGACCTTCATGCTGGGCCGCGAGGGCAGTAATCGCACCTACCGCGAAATCGGTGTGCCGGACGCCCACCACGGCTTGAGCCACCACAAAGGCGACGCCAAAAAGATCGCCGACATCGCCAAGATTAACCGCTACCACATGGAGCAGTTCGCCTACTTCATCGGCAAGCTTCGCTCGACGCCCGACGGCGACGGCTCCCTGCTCGACCACTCCATGGTCGTCTACGGGAGCGGCCTGGCGGACGGTAATCGCCACACCCACCATGATCTACCGGTGCTGGTGGCGGGCCGCGGATGCGGGACTCTCAAGCCCGGACGCCACATCCGCTTCCCCAAAGAAACGCCGATGACCAACCTCTACCTTTCTCTTCTTGACCGCCTTGGCGTTCACCCGGAAGCGCTCGGCGACAGTAACGGCCAGCTCGAACACCTGTCGGAAATCTAGGAACTTCCGTTCGGCAACTAGCCCTTTTCGTTCCCTACCGCTGTGTATTAAAAACGTCAAGCATAGGCACCGGCCCACCACTGGTGACCACCTGCGGCATGACTCCGTTCCACTTCTCCACAGCGCGTCCCTGAACCTCGATTTGCCGCAACTCC
>JAPUME010000002.1 GCA_027294185.1 Acidobacteriota bacterium
CTTTCTGATGCTCTTCGTCGCGGGCTACTTCTACATGGGCGGAATGTCGCTGCTGCAGAAGCCGCTTCGTCGCCTGCTGCCGGCGGCGCGCGCCCGGAATCTCGGTTCCCTCACGAGCGGGTAAGGAGCGAAACTTCACTCTACCTTTTTCCAGAGGCGAACCTGCGCTATGACCCATAGTCGGAAAACTCTTCCCCTTGTTGCTTGCGGCCTGCTATTTTCCCTGACGCTGGGAGAAGTGGTCGCCCAACAGAGCGGGTCCGGGGGATTTGCCCGCCAGCCGGCCGACATTCTCTCCTACCTGGGCGCGCCGTGGCTGGAGCGGCACGAACGCGAGGCGATGGAGAAACCCGAGCAAGTCCTGGACGCGCTCAAGATTCAGCCGGGCGACGTGGTTGCCGACGTGGGCGCCGGGTCGGGATTTTTCACGGTGAAGCTTTCCCGACGCGTGGGACCGACCGGGAAGGTATACGCCGTGGATATCCAGAAGGAGATGCTGGACCTGATTCGGCAGAAGATCGATCGGATGGGGTTAGGAAATATTGAGCCGGTTCTCGGGGAAACGGCAGACCCGCACCTGCCCCCGCAAGCGATCGACCTGATCTTTATCGTCGATGCCTACCACGAATTCCAGGAGCCGCTGTCGCTCGTAAAACGCCTTCGCGAGGCGCTCAAACCCGACGGGCGCCTCATGATCATCGAGTACAAATCGGAATACGCCTACATCCGGCCGCTGCATAAGATGGAGGAGTCACAGATCGTAGGCGAGCTAAAACTGGTTGGATTCACTCTCTCGAAGCGGTTCGATTTGCTGGAAAATCAGCACATGCTCATTTTCAAAAAGGGGGGAAGCCAACTCGGCCTCCGAAAACGCGAAAGGGTGGGCGGCGATCCAATAAGGAATTCTATACTTGGTTACCCCAGACGCTAGGTTATCTTTCTGCTATTTTTGTATAATAATGAGAGGTGATCGACGCGAACGCGAAACTTTGTCCCGTGATTTCTTAACGCAGTTCCCCTCCCTTGTTGCGTCCTTGCGTCAAAATCAATACACACAATTCCTCTTTGCAGGGAATCACAAAAACCGGTTAAATTGAATTCCCAATTGTATTCTAGGAGCATGTTAACCCGAACCACTCGGTTTTTATGCATATTATCCCTACCCCAATAAGCGGCTTTCAGTTCCTTCAGGGGAAAATTGCAACGCCCTCCTCAACGCCTGGTGGAAATCGTGACCTGGAAGGCGAATCCCTGCCGGTTCATTTGCAGGCTCACGGCATCTCCCAGACGCCCGGCGATGCTCTCATACTCCTCCACGGACCGTACCGGCCTGCGATTGACTCCCATGATGATGTCTCCCGGCCCGAGGCCCACTCGGGCGGCGGGACTGCTCCCGTCGATGCCGCTAATCAGCACACCTTGAGTGTCGGGTGAGAGGCGAAGCTCGGCAAGGATCTCCGGCGTCAAATCCTGAATCTCCACGCCTCGGAGAACGCCTTCCTCAATCGAGATCGGGCCGGAAATCCCTCCCCGCCCGGAGGAGGGCTGCTCTCCGACTTCAACCTGAATCGACAGAGGCTCCCCGTCGCGGAGAATCCGCAACTCGACCTGCGTGCCGGGCGAGGTCGAGGCGACAACGGCGATCCACTGCGCGTCGGACCGGATGGTGGCGCCATTGAGTTCCAGGATGATGTCTCCCCGGCGGAGTCCTGCCTCTCCGGCGGGACCCGAGGAGGAGACATTGAACACCAGGACTCCTTCCAAGGAAGGAGCGTTATACTGATCGGCCAGGGCTTGGTTCAGGTTCATCACACTGACCCCGAGAAATCCTCTCACCACTCGGCCCGTTTTTACCAGGCTCTCGAAAACCGAGCGCGCCATGGCGCTGGGGATGGCGAAACCCACACCGCTGAATCCTCCCTGCGTAGTCGCGAAATTGATCCCCACCAACTCCCCGCGCACGTTGACCAGCGCTCCTCCCGAATTGCCCATGTTGATGGCCGCATCGGTCTGAATAAAATCCCCATACTGCGCCAATCCCATGCCGGGACGGCCCACCGCGCTGACCATACCGCGGGTGACGGTAAAGTTCAGGCCGAAGGGATTGCCGAACGCCAGGACCGTCTCACCCACCTGCAGGTGAGCCGAATCCCCCCAGGGGACGGTGGGAAGATTTTCCCCTTTCACCTTGATGACCGCCACATCGGTGGCGGGGTCGGTTCCCACCAGCTCCGCATCGAACTCCCGCCGGTCCGACAAGAGGACCTTGATTTCATCCGCCTGCGCGATGACGTGATTGTTCGTCACGATGTATCCCTCCGGCGAGACAATCACACCGCTCCCCAGGGACTGCTCCACTCGCTCGCGTGGAACACCGAAAAAGTCGCCGAAGAACTGCCGGAAAAAGGGGTCGTTCATAAAGGGAGACTGACGTACGCGAATGACTTTCTTTGCCCCCACATTGACGACGGCAGGGGTGACGGCCCGCGCAATCGCCGCGAACGCCTGGTTCTGCGCTTCGAGAACCTCGACCTGAGCAGGATCGAGCCCCGGGACCTCCGCCTGGACGAAGGAAGGGTAACTTCGGTTGGAAAAATAGATCACGCCCGAAACCGCCAGGCAGGCCAGGCCGATCAAAGTAAGACTTATGCCAAGCAGGTTATCTTTGATGAGCTTACGAAATTCCTTCATCAGCTAATCCCTTCCCGGGAGCCGGGAAAAACATATAGTGCCAAGATGCCCCCGACGGGGCGGCATGGCGCCGTTGCGGCTTTCTCTCCCGTCTCCTCTTCTATTCTAATCCAGTATTAGGGAGGATTACACAACTCCTCATGCGGGTCCCCGATGAGGGGGGAAATCAGACATCGGCCGAAGCGGGGCGCCATGGAGCCGTGCGGCTGGACCCCGGCTTATTATCAGGTTGTCTGTGAGAAAAGTTCAGTGAGGCTGGAAACGACCTGGGGATCGTAGCGACCCTTTTCGACGCCCTTTTTCAATTCGCTCAGAGCCAGGCGAGGGTCCCAGGCTTCCCGATAGGGACGCCAGGCGGTCAGGGCGCTGTAGTCGGCGGCCACGGCGGTGATCCGTGAGCCGATGGGAATCTTGTCTCCCTTCAACCCGTCCGGCTTGCCCGTGCCGTCCCACTTTTCCTGATGGTGAGCCACGATCTCGAGCAATGTCGGGTTGTTGAACCCCATGCGCCGAAGAGAAGCCACACTCTCCGCGACATACTTATTGACCAGACCCGACTCGTGCTCGGTGAGGCTGCTGGGGCGGTTCAAGATATGGTGGGGCACGGCCTCCTTGCCGATATTCTG
This sequence comes from Acidobacteriota bacterium, assembly GCA_027294185.1. Taxonomy (GTDB): domain Bacteria; phylum Acidobacteriota; class Terriglobia; order UBA7540; family JAPUME01; genus JAPUME01. The sequence continues at coordinate 3,318 of JAPUME010000002.1, forward strand.
AAGGTATCCCGCCAGCAGGGTTTGTTGCTTGAGGTCTTCGTTCAATCGAAGCCGGTCTCCCAGGGCGTAGGAGAGCAGAGCGGCGACCCGGCCGTGGCCCACGGAACCGTCCAGCGCCTCCACCGCCAATACCACCTCGTCGCGTACGTCGATCAGTTTCTCCGCACTGAGGTACTTTTCCTGAACGGGAGGCGGAATGACGGTAGGGTCCCGCCACCGGTCCTTGACCCCGTTGATTTCGTAGACGCTGATTCTCCTCAATTTCCCCTTGAGCTGAATCTTTTCATAATCATCCTTCTTGAGAACGGCATCGGCATAGGCCAGTTTGATCTCGGGTGAGTTCGGCTCGAGAGCCAGGGCGCGTTCAAAGCACTGAATCGCCTGCGTGGCGTCGTGCAGCTGGAAGTGAAGCTTGCCCATTTCGAGCAGCGCCTTGGGGTCTTCTCCGGTCTTCCCCATCTCTTCTTCGAGGTGAGTGAGGAATTCGAGCAAGGCCCGGTCCTCCTTGCGGCTCAAACCCTGCTGCCGCACCTTACTGGCCTCTACAAAAGGTTCGACCTCGCGAAACGTGGCGTTGTCCACGTACACTTTTTGGGGCTCGCAGATTTCCTCAAGCCGTTTCGCGACGTTGACCGTATCTCCGAGGGCGCTGTAAGACTGTCGACGCGCGCCGATCATGCCGACCACCGCGTTGCCGGTGGAAATTCCCACCCGCAGGCGCCAGGGGAGCTTGAGCCCGTCCACCTTCTCCTGCATCTTGAGCCCGGCCAGGACGGCAAGCAGCGCGTGACGTTCGTAATCGATGGGCGCTCCATATTCGATCATCACCCCGTCGCCCATAAACTTGTCGATGTGCCCTCGGAAGGTCTCCACCACCGGCTCAATCTCACCGAGGAAACGGTTCAACTCCTCGAGCACCACGTCGGGCCGGTTCTGGTCCGAGTAGGGAGTGAAGTCGGTCAGGTCGGTGAACATGATGCTGATTTCGCGCTTTTCGTAGCGCAGCTTTCCCTGGATGGCGAGCTTCGCCACGATCGGGTCCATAGTGGCGAAGAGCGTCTTTTCGACTTTCTCCTTCATCTCCTCGGCCACACGACTCTGCTTCAGATCCTCGTAGAGTTGGCGTATCTCCACGAATCCGCGGTTGAGCTTTTCCTGCAAAGACCCGATCGCCGCGCTGGTAAGAATCAGAAAACCGCCCCAGGTGGCGATCAGAACCATCGTATCCACATCGTAGCCAAACACTTTGGTGCCGGAGGCCACAAACCAGCTGGGACCGCGCAGGGCAAACAACGCTACCAGGAGGATACAGAAAGTCGCGCCCAGCACGGCCCTTCGCCGGCCCAGGAAGTAGGCCGCCAGCAGGACGGGCATGTAGAAAAGATTGAGGAAGGCAATCTTGTAGTAAGGGACCAGCCAGAAGACAGCCGTCACCGTAGTAATCAGGACGACGACGAAGATCAACTCCAGTTGGCGGGCTACAAAATTCCGGAAACGGATAGGAAGTGTTCCGGAAATGGCCGCCGGCAAACCGGCGGGCTCACTGGTTATCGAGGGGTCAGGGGAACTCATGGGAGCCTTTCAAGCAGAAACCCTGCACATCGTACCGGCGGCTATGATAGCAGATTCGGGCGCAGCAGGGGGGAAAGTGGAAGAAGGGCCGCTTGTGCGGCCCTTCTCGAAAGGGCAGATCCCTACAAGCTAAGCAACGGACCATCGTGGCCCAGGCTCAGGGTCAGAATTTGGGACGGGTGTAGGACATCAGAATCTTTGCGCCGGAGAGGCTCCCGCTCAACGTCTTGGAGGACACGTCATAGTGAACGGCCACGCCGCCGTTCGAGGTGATGTTCTGGGCCATGATCGAGCCGTAAAACGCACCGCTCGCCCCGCCGCCGCCAATAACGGCATCTCCATTGGGAATGTTGATCAGCGCCGAAAGCTGGGTATTACCCCCCATCGTTAGAGCCGTACCCGTCCCCATGATATTGATGACGGTGAAATGGGGCGGAGGGTCGCCGGGCGCCGAAACGTTGGTGATTGCCTGACCGCTCAGAGTCATCGTGGTGGCAATGTTGAGTACCAGCGCCGTGTTGGCGGTGGGAGGAGGAGCAGCCTGAATATCCACAAGTCCGGGAGGAACGTTGGTGATGTTGATCTGGGCGGCGCCGCCGCTCACATTGACCGAGTCGATGGCCACGCGGATGGCGCTGCCCAGGGGAGTCCCCGCCGCGGGCCCGATGATGTTGACCACCGCATTGCTGGGCTCGATGTCTCCGAGGCGGTAGGGGTTGGTGTCACTCCCATCCCCCGCCAAACAGGCGTAGCTGTTAACGGTAATATTGGGGCCGGCTTTCCGAATGCGCTCGATATATCCGCTCGTGCCCACCGGGCATCCGGCGGGGCCGGGAGGCGCCTGGTTAATATAGATATCATCCCGCCAATTGTTCCCGGGAGACGCGGCAGGGAAGACGTCCGTCGTATCCGGGTAACCCCAGGGACTCATATCGATCGAGGCAGGAGAGGGAATGGAAGGACCCGGGGAAACCGTCCCCGT
>JAPUME010000020.1 GCA_027294185.1 Acidobacteriota bacterium
AGCGGCGGAGCTGGCGAAGACAGAAATCGAGGCACGTCTTACCTTGGGGGATTTTGGAATCCTGGAAGATCGGAAGGGGCCAACCTTTGCCGAGTATGCGGGACAATGGCTCCAGCACTACGCCCAGGTCGAATGCAAGCAATCCACTCAGGAGAGTTACCGGCGCAATCTCAGGGTTCACTTGCTGCCCGTGTTCGGCACCATACGTCTGACGGAAATCACCCGCGATCGTATCAAGGCATTCATAGCCGAAAAACTATCCACAGGCCGGTCCTCCCGGGGCACCATTCGCCTGATGCTCGCCCTACTCAGAGAAATCTTGAATCATGCAATCGAGGACGGCCTACTCGACCGCAATCCCGCACTTCGTCTCGGTCGGTTCTACCGCTCTGGGGAAGAAGCGAGAAAGCCCACCGCATTCACTCCCGAAGAGACCCGCCGCTTCTTGGAGACTGCCCGCGAGTTTTATCCTGATGACTACCCGCTGTTACTCTGTGCCCTCCGTACTGGACTACGACGCGGTGAACTCCTGGCCTTGAAGTGGGGTGATATCCAATTCGGCGAGAGCGAATTCGACTCACAGCGGTTCATCCTCGTGCAGCGGAATCTCCAGAGTGGGCGATTCACAAGCCTGAAGAGCCACAAGCCCCGGCGGGTAGACCTTTCACGGGGACTCAGGCGGGTCTTGCTTGACCTCCGCGACAAACGACTACTCGAAGCCTTCCAGCGAGGGACGGACCTCGATTCCGAGCTGGTCTTCCCTTCCAGCACTGGAGGGCCACAGGATGCGGCAAACTTGGTGCACCGGGGGTTCAAACCTTGCTTGGTGAGGGCAGGGATTCGGGAGATTCGGTTCCACGACCTGCGCCATACCTTCGGAAGCCAGCTAATCCAGAGCGGAGCGCCACTCGTTTACGTGCGGGACCAGATGGGCCATTCTAGCATCCGTGTGACCGCCGACATCTACGTGCACCTGATGCCAGGGGCCAACATCGACGTGATAGACCGCCTGGATTCGATAACAGGCCCGCAACTATCTGCAACCCAGGCGCAACCGAGAGCCAAGGGGGAGGAAGATGGTTCCGTGGAAGTTGTTGAAATGAATGGTGGAGCGAGAGGGGCTTGCCACGCTGACCTCGATTCTACCAGATGCGCGGCAGGGTGAGCTCCGGATGTTCCTCTTCACCAGCGGTGGCGGAGCGGCTGAATTGGCATTATAATAGCTCCCTGGTAGGAGGGTTCCCTTGAGTCGATCACTCTTTTGCAGATTGCTGGTTCTCGGTGGGGTGCTGCTATTCCTGCCTCCGGTGGGGGTTCTGGCCCAGGAGCCTGCCGAGGAGCAGCCGAACGAGCTGGTGGCCGGACGGTTGATCTATGTCAACCGCATGCCGGGAGACCTGGATCGGTGGATTGTTGATTTCCTGCGCCGCTGGGGAAAATATACAGTCACCGGAGACCCCGAAGGGGTCGATCTCGTCTGGGATGCCCATCGCGCCGGAACGGAGGTCCGTTACAGGATGGACCGCCGCCGCGGCCTTCCCACCCCCGAAAGGAGAGATGACGGCGGAAGGAATGCGATTTCGCTGACCATCACCGACTGGGTAACCGGAGAGCCGCTCTGGCATGTGGCTCTTTCCAGCAAGAAACGGAAGAAGAAGGACCCACTTCCGCCCGCCGGTCCCCGCACCAAGGTAATCACCCGAAAATTGAGCGCTGAACAACTGGCCGACCGGATTGTCGAGCGCCTGCGCGAATACGTGAAGCAGTTGGAGGACGGACAGGAATCTTCCCCGACTACCACTCCCGCGGCAGAGTCGGGTTGATTTAGCCTGGTCTGCTCCCGAAATTCCCGCCTTGGGGATTTCCCTGAATTCCCCACGCGCTCCAAATCCGCTCGAATTACCCCCGCCATCTAACCTCGCACCGTGATCGTTGGCGAATATGGTCATTGAGCACGTCCCTTTGAGAGTCGTATTAGGCCATTCAGAGCGCCTCTGCCACCATTGAAGGGAATGTTGTTCACATGCGACCGAAGCCCGGTAAATATGAGATTAAATCAGTCGCATATTGGCTGTGGAGGCCTGCTCCGAAGGCCCCCGGTGTGGGTTAATTTCTTTGGTTAGAATCGCTTGACAGGGTTTTGGAAAGATTATAAGATATATCCGACTAATTTGGTCGGGGTTTGAAATGATCAGACTCAGCAAAAAGGCAGACTACGGTTTGATTGCCGCCACACACATGGCGCAGTCCTGGAGTGAGGGCTGGTGCAGTGCCAAGGATATCGCCGACGCCTACTGTATCCCGCAGCCATTGATGGCCAAGATTTTACAGCGCATGGCGAAGAACGGCATCCTGGTCTCGCAGCACGGGACCCGCGGCGGCTACTCCCTGGCGCGGCCGCCCGAGAAGATCACGGCGTTCGAAATCGTAGCCGCCATTGACGGGCCGGTGTTGATTACCTCTTGCGTCACGACAAAAGGCGAGTGCATTCAGTCGCCCCGGTGCAACGTGCGAGAGCCGCTTCGCAAGGTGAATGAGCGTGTGATCAACGCCCTCTCAGAGGTCACTTTGTCCGGGATGAACGATTCGTCTTCCGGACTGGTAGGAATCGAAGGAGTCCAGTAATGAAGTTACCGATTTATATGGATAACCATGCTACGACGCCGGTGGACCCGCGAGTCCTCAAGCAGATGTTGCCTTTCTTTACCGAGGTGTATGGCAACGCGGCGAGCCGCAATCATGAGTTTGGCTGGAAGGCGGAAGAGGCTGTCGATAAAGCCCGCCGCCAGGTTGCCGATTTGATCAACGCAACGCCCAAGGAGATCGTCTTCACCTCCGGCGCCACCGAGTCCGACAACCTGGCCCTCAAGGGCGTGGCCCAGATGTATCGGCAGAAGGGGAACCATATTATCAGCCTGCCCACCGAGCACAAGGCCATCGGGGACTGTTGCAAGCGCCTGGAAAAGGACGGCTTTCAAGTCAGCATTCTTCCGGTCCGGAAAGATGGCCTGGTCGACCTCGACGATCTTCGCCGCGCCATTACCGACAAGACGATTCTGATTTCCATCATGGCGGCCAACAACGAGATCGGCGTCCTGCAGCCCATCGCGGAGATCGGCAAGCTCGCCCATGAAAAGGGCGTCGTATTCCACACAGACGCCACCCAGGCCGTCGGCAAAGTTCCTCTCGACGTGCAGGCGATGAACATCGACCTGTTGTCCATCTCGGCCCACAAGATGTACGGGCCGAAAGGCGTCGGCGCTCTCTACGTCCGCAGGAAAAAGCCCCGGATTCAGATCACTCCCATCATTGACGGCGGGGGCCATGAGCGCGGAATGCGCTCGGGAACGCTGGCCGTGCCCAATATCGTCGGCCTCGGCGCAGCCTGTGAAATTTGCCAGAAAGAGATGCCGCAGGAGTCGGTTCGCATGCAGGGCCTGCGGGACCGCCTTCAGAAGCGCATCCAGTCCCGTCTGGACGAGGTTTACATCAACGGCAGCATGGAGCACCGCTTGCCCCAGAACCTGAATCTCAGTTTCGCCTATGTGGAGGGTGAGTCGCTGCTGATGGGCATAAATGACGTGGCCGTCTCCTCGGGCTCGGCCTGTACCTCGGCCACGCTCGAGCCTTCCTATGTGTTGAAGGCGCTGGGAGTGGGGGAGGATTTGGCCCACACTTCGATCCGTTTCGGCGTGGGACGTTTCAACACGGAAGAGGAGATTGACTATGTCGCCGACCGGGTGATCGAGACCGTTGACCGCCTGCGCGAGCTTTCACCGCTTTACGAGATGGCGAAAGAAGGGATTGATGTCAGCAAGGTTTCCTGGGCCAGCGAGTAAGCCGCCGGGCCGGAAAGGATTTTGATTTTTAGTATTTTGAATTTCAACTAACAGATAAAATCGAACAGGAGATATTCCATGGCATATTCAGACAAGGTAATCGAACACTACAACAATCCACGCAATGTAGGTTCCTTGCCTAAGGAAGATCCCGATGTCGGCACCGGGATGGTGGGCGCGCCGGAGTGCGGCGACGTGATGAAGCTGCAATTGCGGGTAAACCCGGAAACTTCAGTGATCGAGGACGCCAAGTTCAAGACGTTCGGCTGCGGCAGCGCCATCGCCAGCTCCAGCCTTGCGACCGAGTGGGTGAAAGGGAAGACGATCGACGAAGCCTACGAGATCAAGAACACCGAGATCGTAACCGAGTTGAGCCTGCCTCCGGTCAAAATCCACTGCTCGGTGCTGGCCGAAGACGCGATCAAGGCAGCCGTCAGCGACTGGAAGAATAAGGCGGAGAGCAGAGCGAAGTAACCGGTTCGGCAGCGGAGAGGGGTGATTTGAGACACCCTCTCTGTGCCGGTGGGAAGGTTGAGGAATCGAATAGGTTCCCGGGAATAATTCATGATTGATGTCACCGAAAAAGCGGTAGGCCAGATTCGCAGGCTCATGGAGCAGCAGGAGTTGAACTCCGGCGGCTTGCGTGTGGGCGTGGTCGGCGGAGGCTGTTCCGGTCTGAGCTATTCGCTCCGCTTCGATGCTCAGCCTCATCCTCGCGATAAAGTATTCGAAGTGCAGGGGGTGAAGCTCTTTGTAGACCCCAAGAGCTACCTCTACCTGAACGGCATGGTCCTGGAATTTTCAGACGGGTTGAGCGGCCGTGGCTTTGTTTTCACCAATCCCAATGCCAGCCGGACTTGCGGCTGCGGTTCCTCGTTCACTGCGTAAAAGTGCGAACAAGCCGGCCGCCATCGGAATTGCAGGCCGGTTTTTTTGTGCCCGGACAGCGGGAACCTTTTCGGGAAACATACCCAAACCGCTATGGATGAACGGTCCTGTTGGAATTGCGGTAAGGCCTCGGGAGAGGAGCACTTCTGTCCCGGCTGCGGGAAATTGCAGCCTCATCGGGGGAAGGCAGACTATTTCCATTTTTTCGGCCTGCCGCGCAAGTTAATCCTGGACTTGGAAGCACTGGAAATAAGTTTTTACGCATTGAGCCGGAAGCTTCATCCGGACAACTTCTACCGGGCCTCCGAGGGGGAAAAGCAGGCCAGCCTGGACAAGACCGCCATCCTGAACGACGCCTACCGGACGCTGAAGGAGCCGGTTTCCCGCGCCCACTACCTGCTCGAACTCGAAGGGAAGAAGGGCGAGGGGAGCCAAAAGAGCGTGCCTCCCGAATTGCTCGAGGAAGTCTTCGAGTTGAACGAGTGGCTGGCGGAACTGAAATTGGCGGGCCCTGAAGGTCAAAGAGAGGACGGCCAGGGTGCAGAGGGCCACCTGCGAGAAGTCCAGGGCCAGTTGGAAAAAGCCAAGGCGAAGTTTGAATCCCAGGTTGAGGATTTTCATCAGGAATTGCAGGAGCTTTCGGCAAGTTGG
>JAPUME010000200.1 GCA_027294185.1 Acidobacteriota bacterium
TCCAGCTCTTGGGGTGAAAGGGAACGCAGGTGGGCGATGCTTCCATCGGCGAGGACGGCGTGTTGCTCCAGCACATGATCGATGGTCTTGCCGTAAACGAGCGACCGCGCTCCGCTGGAATTATTGGCCATCATGCCGCCCAGGGTGGCGCGGCTGGCCGTCGAGACATCGGGAGCGAAGCGCAGGCCGTATTCGTGAGTTGCTGCGTTCAGCTCGTCGAGCACGATGCCCGGTTCCACGCGAGCCCAACGCTCTGCCGCGTTGACCTCCAGAAGGCGATTGAAATACTTCGAGGTGTCGATCTGCAGGCCCGTACCGATGGCCTGGCCGGCCTGTGAGGTTCCTCCGCCCCGCAGGGTGAATGGGCAGCGATGGCGGGCACAGATTTGAACGGTGCGGACGATGTCCCGGCGTGAGGTGACCAGGATCACACCCAGGGGCTCCATCCGGTAAACGCTGGCATCGGTCGAGTAGAGAGCGCGCGAGATTTTATCGAAGCGAACTTCACCTTCTATCTCGGAGGAGAGCTCAGCTCGAAGCGCCTCCGCATCGACCAGGGATGCATTCGCCTGCGGCACGGGATGGCCGGTTTCGATCGAGACCGTGGTCAGGCGGCCACCTCCTCGAAACCTTCTCGCAGGCGATTCAATCCTCGCGTCAAATTTTCTCCGCCGCTTGCGAACGAGATTCGCAACGTTCCCTCTCCGCCTTCCCCGTAAGCAGCCCCGTGAACCACTGCTACCCCCTGATCCCGCAGCAGTCGACGGCGCAGTTCCTCCGAAGGCAGTCTTAAATCGCGGACATCGAGCATCGCAAAAAAGCCGCCTTCGGGAGGCAACACGCCTACCCCGGGAGTTCCCTTCAATTGCTTCAGAACCTGAGCGCGGCGGCGCGCGTATTCGTCCCGCATCCGGGCCACGCAGTCCTGCGGGCCGGTGAGCGCCGTTGCCGCGGCATCCTGCACGAACAGCGCAGGCCCTCGGCTTGATTGCTGCAGGACGAGCAACATCGCCTGGATGAGATGTTTCGCTGCAGCGCAGTAGCCCACGCGCCAGCCGGTCATCGCATAGGTTTTCGACAGGGAATTGACGAGGATGCACCGTTCACGGATTGCCTCGGAGAGGGTTGCCGGTGAAACATGCCGGTGAGGCTCGTAGGTAATCGCCTCATAGATTTCATCGCTGATCAAGAGCAGGTTCCGCTGTTCGAGGAAATCCGCGATGCCGGTCAACTCTTCCTCCCTCAAAACCGTGCCCACCGGATTCCAGGGAGTGTTCAGCAGGAGCACTTTACACGACGGAGTCCACGCGCTTTCGAGCGCCTCCCGGTTCAGGCAAAACCGGTTGCCCTCGAGCCGAGCCCGCACCGGCCGCGCCCGGCCACCGGCGAGTCGAACCGGCGACTGGTAGGCATCGTAGATCGGGTCGGGCAACATCACTTCGTCGCCGTCGTTCAGGACGGCAGTCAGCGCCGAATAAATGCCTAAAGTGGCGCCTGTTGTGACAAGAATCTCCGATTCGGCATCGTAACGGAGCGCGTTGGCGCGAACCAGCTTGGCGGCGATGGCCTCACGAAGCGCAGGCTCGCCCCGGTTATCCGGGTAGGTGGTGCGCCCGTCGCCAAGCGCCCGAATCCCGGCCTCGACGATATGTGGCGGTGTCGGCAAATCCGGTTCGCCTCGCATCAGCGAAACAATGTCCCGACCCTCGATTTTCAACCGGCGGACTTCAGCGAGGATGGAGTTCACGGCCGTGGGATGCAAAAGCGAGCTGCGATCCGAGGGCTTGCGAATGAGGGCGGGCATGCTGGACTGTATAGCAGTGCGGTCCGGGGATGTCAACGCCGGGGCACGTCTCACGGGGGTGGCTGACCTTTAACTATTTTCCACGGGTTCGAGTTTACGCTTGGGCAGCAGGTGCTTTTGGACTTTGCCCAGGGCCGTGCGTGGCAAGCTCTCCACTCGATAGAAAGCCCGGGGAACTTTGAACGAGGCCAGATTAGCCCGACAGTGGCTCTCTAAGGCGACAGGGTCAAAGTCGCCTTTCGGGACGATGTAGGCCACCGGAACCTCGCCTCGCAGCGGGTCGGGAACCGCCGCCACCGCCGCTTCCGCCACTTCATCTTGTTCCTGCAGGAATTCTTCGATCTCACGCGGATAGATATTAAAACCGCCCGAGATGATCAGGTCACTCTTGCGCCCGCTCAGGGTGTAGTAGCCGTCTGAGGCTCGCACCGCAAGGTCGCCGGTCCGGAAGTAGCCGTCCACGAAGGCCGCTTGTGTCTCTTCTTCGCGCCTCCAATAGCCGGCAAACACATTGGGGCCCCGAATATAGAGCTCGCCCATCTCCCCATCGCCTACGGGGTTGCCGTCGGTGTCGAGCAGGCGGATCGATACGCCCGGCAGGGGCAGGCCGACAGTCCCCGCGCGTCTTTCCCCCACGTAAGGATTGCTGGTATTCATAAGGGTCTCGGTCATTCCGTACCGCTCGAGAATCGTATGGCCGAAGCGGCGATGAAACTCCTCGAGGACCTGGGCCGGGAGCGGGGCCGAACCCGATACGAACAGTCTTAGGAAACCGCCGATTTCCCTCGCACTCTGCGGCGGGGTTTCAAGCAGGCGCACATAGATCGTCGGCACGCCGAAAAAGAGAGTCGGTCGAAAATCGAGGAAAGTCTCCGTAGCCTTCCTGGAATCGAAGCGCTCGAGCAGGCGAGTTCGGCAGCCGCTGATGAGCCAGCAGTGAAGGCCGTTGCCCAAACCGTGCACATGAAACAGTGGCAGGCTCAGGAGAAAGCGGTCTGCGCTCGAAATCTGCCAGCAGGTCAGGAGATTCAAGGCGTTTGCGGCGAAGTTATTGTGCGTGAGAATAGCGCCCCTGGAGACGCCCGTGGTTCCCGAGGTGTAGACGATGGCCGCGGGCGCATCTCCGTCGAGCCCAACCCGGCGGAACTCGGCGGGGAAATCGGCAGCCGCACGAGCCAGCTCTTGAACCGGCCAGAAGGGTACATCGGCGGATACCGGCTCGGCCGCGATCACGGCGCGCGGGTCTGCATCATTGAGGATATGGGTGATCTCCCGCTCCCTATAAAGGATATTGATGGGGACCAGAATCACACCCAGCTTGAGGCAGGCGAGGTAGATATCGACCATCTCGCAGCAATTCACCA
>JAPUME010000201.1 GCA_027294185.1 Acidobacteriota bacterium
CTGATAGGTGCTGCCGAAGAAAATGCTTCCCTCCCGGTATGGCTGCGGCAAGTTGAAATAAATGTCGCACTGCTCGCGCACGGCCACGTAGAACAGATCAGTCTGCGGACTATAGGAAGGCGACATCCAGTTCGTGGCCCCGGCCAGTCCCGGGCAGACACGATTGCCTTCCGGCGTGGGGTCGGTACCGGGAAGGACGACGGGCCGCCCGTTGGCGTCAATCTCCTTCGCCCACGTCTGCCGCGCAAAGGCCGACGCATGAAGAAATTCTCCGTTCGTGCGGTCAAGGACATAGTAGAAGGCGTTACGATTGGCCTGCACCAGAAGTTTGCGCGGTTTGCCCTTGAACTCCAGATCGAGCAGCACGGGGATTTGCGTCGCGTCCCAATCGTGCACGTCGTGCGGAGTGAACTGGAAATACCATTTCAGCTTTCCGGTGTCAGCATCGAGCGCCACCACGCAATTGGAATAGAGGTTGTCGCCCTCGCGCTCCTCGCCGTAGAGGTCCGGGCCGGGGTTGCCGATGCCCCAGTACGTCAGGTTCAGTTCCGGATCATAGGTGCCGGTCAACCAGGCCGGTGAGCCGCCGGTTTTCCAGGAATCGCCTTCCCAGGTCTCGTGTCCGGGCTCGCCCGGACCGGGGATGGCGTAGAAGCGCCAAGCGCGCTTGCCGGTTTCCGCGTCATAGGCGTCGATGAAGCCTCGGATTCCGTACTCGCCTCCGGCTACCCCTACAATGATCTTATCTTTCACGGCCAACGGCGCGAGGGTGAAGGAATACCCCTTGCGATAATCCGCCGCCACCACGTCCCAGACCACGTTGCCCGTCTTCGCATCCAGGGCGACCACATGCGCGTCCAGCGTGGCCAGAAAGACTTTGTCGCCGAGCACGGCAAAACCTCGGTTGACCGTTCCACAGCAGAGACGAACATCTTCCGGCCAGGGGTGCTGATACCGCCAGAGGGTCCGCCCGGTGCGCGCGTCCAGGGCGTAGGCCAGATTCTCTTGCCCCGTTACATACATGACGCCGTCAACAACCAGCGGGGTGGTTTCGAATTTGCCCTTTTCTTCGCTCTGGAAGACCCACTGCGGCCTGAGACGTCCGACATTCGACGTGCCGATTTGCTCCAACGCGCTGTGTCGCCTCCCGGCGTAGTCCCCGGAATAGGTCAACCAGTTTTGCGGTTCCTTCGCGGCATCCACCAGCCGCTGGGAACTCACCTGGGCACGGACCACGCCGGCATTGAAACTTGCACCGAGAAAAACCAATACTAAAGATAAAACCTCTCATCATTCTTCCTTTCCGGTTTCCTTCCCGGGAATCTATTTGCTTCGCAAACCAGACATATAGGCGACCAAATCTTCCAGGTCCTTATCGCTCAACATCCGCCGGTTGTAGCCCGGCATCAGCGATCCGGTTTCCTCGCGGACCTCCTGAAGTTCCTTTTTCAAAAAAAGATGGAGCTGTTCGTCGGCCGACATCAACTGAACGGAAAAGGTGTCTTCATTCTTCCGCACGCCGGTTATCCGTTTGCCGTCGCTGGTAACCACCGTAACTGTCTTGTAGGGATCGGGGATGATTTTTCTCGGCTCACGGACGGATTCGACCAGGGAATCGGCAGTGCGGGAAGCCCCAATACGGGAAAGGTCGGGGCCGAATACCCCCCCCTTCCCGTGGATCATGTGGCATTGCGAACAGTTGCTTTCCGTAAAAAAGATCTTCTCGCCCGCCTCCCGGTCCCCGGCCACCGGGGGTTGGGAACCCGCCTCAAGTGTGCGGAGAAAACTGATCACCGTCCAGATCTTGTCCTCTCCATGAAGATAAGGAGGCATCTCTGTGCCCCGCACTCCTCGCCTGATGGTGCGGAACAGAGCCGCATCGCTGCCCCCGTGCTCCCAGCGGCCCAAAGTCAAATTGGGACCGCGGCCGCCTCCCCGCGCGTCGAGTCCATGACAGAAGGCGCACCAGAGCCGGAAGTTAGTTCGTCCTTGATCAGGCGCCCCCGGATCATCGGCAAACGGATTTCGGGGTTCTTCTTCCTGACCACCACCGGCCAAACCCTGCGCCAGCCCCCCTGTTACCAGACAGACCAAGAAAGCTGAAAGTAGCACCCACTTCCTGGATCGCTCGCGGTAAATCATGCTTAGTCGTGACAATATCTCCTCCCTTCCCCTGTAAGCCAGATCGTTTTCCTGCGCGGATTTCCGATCATAACCGACTCGTCGGTTCCGTGCGTCGAAAAAGCCCACCTTTTCTCATGAAGAAAGGTCGAGGTACCGCCCGACTCTTCCCTTCATTGTATCAATTCCCACCGGCGGAGGCGACGCGGCGGCGGACCTCGTCGAACCAGTTGAAGATCAAGTTCACGTGGGTGGTCCCGGTCTGCTCCAAAGTTTCTTGTGCCTTGAGCACCGCAAAACGCTTCCCGTCGGGATGGAGGTCGAAATTCCGAGAAAGACCTCGGTCTGTAAATTCCCCCTCCGACCATAGCCGGGGTTTTCCCGCCTGGGAGGACTCTGAATCGATGGGGCTATCCTAAGCCGCAGGGGACGGCAAGTCAACGCCAAGGTAGTTACCCGACGGAGGGGGTGGGACACGCTTCCCCCACCCGCCTGCACTCTACATTGCACCTCCGCTGACCCGGCAAGATTTTCGGTTTTTGCATTCCTTCATCCATCATCCTTCATCTACCGTCGGGCACCATCAGGACCGAAATATTTCCTGTGCAGGTTGGTACAATCACAGGGGGCAGGTCAGGGTGGATCTGGGCGTCGCCGTCGCCGAGCCCATTGCAATCCGATTGAGGCTGAAAAGTCACGGGCGCCGAAGCAGGAGGGTCAGCGTAGTGACTGCGAATTCGGCGCCAAACCATTCTGGGCACTTCGTCGGGCGGCAA
>JAPUME010000202.1 GCA_027294185.1 Acidobacteriota bacterium
TCGCCGGCGAGAGACTTCCCTTACTTTTTCTATCCCGCCTCAGCTTTTCGAATAAGAGCGATCGCCTGAGCACGAATCGCTTCTCCTCGTCCCACCTCGCCGATCCCTTCACCGCTTTTAGCTTTCACGCTGACATCGGCAGGCTTGAGACCGAGCGCTGAAGCAATCTTTTTCTGCATGCGCGCGGCGTAGGGAGCAAGCTTGGGCCGCTCCAGCTCCACGATGGCGTCGACATTTCCGATGGCCCAGCCTTTACGTTCGAGCATTTGCCGGACTTCCTTTAGAAAACGAAGGCTCGAGACGTTGCGATACCTGGGAGAGGAGTTGGGGAAGTGGCGTCCGATGTCTCCCAGCGCCGCAGCGCCGAGCAGGGCGTCACAGATTGCGTGCGACAGAGCGTCACCGTCCGAGTGTCCCACCGGACCTTTCTCGAAAGGGATGCGGACGCCCCCCAGCACCAGCTTCCGCCCGCCAGCCAAACGATGAACGTCCGAACCGGTCCCGACGCGGAAAATCACCGGGACTCACCCTGTTCCTTTTCCTGCGCCAGAAAAAGCCGCGCCAGGGGGAGATCGGAAGGCTTGGTAATCTTGATGTTGTGGTCCGACCCCATGAGGACCATCACCGGCTGCCCCATCCGTTCCACCAGGCTCGATTCGTCGGTTGCCGTGAAGCCGTCCGCCTCGGCACGGTCATTCGCCTCCTTCAGGATGGAAAACCGAAAGGCCTGGGGAGTCTGCGCCAGCACGATGCGTTCGCGGGGAATCGTGGCGGAGACCCACTGCCGGTCCACCTGCTTTACCGTGTCCACGCTTGGGATGCCGACAATCGCAGCTCCTTCCTGCCGAGCGGCATCCACCGCGGCGCGAATGGTTTCAAGCTCAACAAAAGGCCGCACAGCGTCGTGCACGACGACAACTTCCGTGTCCTCAGGCGCCTGAGAAAGAGCCTTTGAAACGGTTTCCTGCCGGGAATATCCGCCCGAGATGAGCCGGACGGGCTTCTCCAGGTTTTCCCGGGCAAGTTCGGACTCGACACGCTTGCGGTCCTCACCACGGACCCCGAGGAAGATATCGCTGATCGCATCCGAGGCGGCGAACTTTCGCAGCGTATAGACAAAAATCGAGGTGCCGTCCAGGGAGAGGAATTGCTTGGGCAATTCGCCCCCCATGCGGACACCGGTCCCCGCGGCGGGAATGATCGCCAACACTTTCATCGGAGTTCAGGAAATCTCTTTGACGACCCGGCCCCCGGAGCGCCGGCTTCTTCCGGAACGCGAGGGGGGGGGCGAAACGTTACTGGCGGATCGCCTCCGCTCGGGAGCGGTCGTTATACTTACCGAAAATCATCTTGCCGGCAGTGGTCTGGAGGACGCTCGTCACCTGGATGTCGACGTTTTTGGAAATCATCTTCCGGGCATTGTCCACCACCACCATGGTCCCGTCGTCGAGATAAGCCACACCCTGGTTGTACTCCTTGCCTTCCTTCAGAATGAAAACGCGCATCGTCTCGCCCGGGAGCACCACCGGCTTGAGCGAGTTCGCCAGCTCATTGATGTTGAGAACATCGACCCCTTGCAATTGCGCCACTTTATTCAGGTTGAAATCGTTCGTGACGATCCGCGCTTCATACTGTTTGCCGAGTTCGACTAATTTCAGATCCACTTCCCGCACATGCGGGAAGTCGTCCTCGACAAACTGTATCTGAACATTGCCGCCGCTTTTCTGGAGCCGCTGCAAAATGTCAAGGCCGCGCCGGCCCCGGTTCCGTTTGAGGGCATCTGAAGAATCCGCCACCAGTTGCAGCTCCCTCAACACAAATTGGGGAATCACCAACACGCCGTCCAGGAATCCGGTTTCCGCCACGTCGGCGATGCGGCCGTCGATAATGACGCTCGTATCCAAAATCTTGAAAGCCCGCCGGGAGGCGCGCTCACCCCCGAAAAGCCCTCCCAGCGCAGACAGGTTCAACAAGTCTCCCTTGTTGGCTCCCAGGATCAAACCCACGTAGCCCATCAGCATCAGCAGACAGATCTGGATGAACGAAACCGTATTGCCGCGAACCGCGAGGCTCCCAACCAGAAGAAGACTGACCATCCAGGCGCCCAGGATGCCTACGATCGAACCCACCGCGGCGCCGATCAGCCGCTTTAGGGTTACTTTTTCCAGGCGGGCCTCAAACAGCACGAACACCAGCCCCATGAAAATACCCAGCGCAAACGCCACCCAGGGAGAGAGATTCCAGGGGCGAAGCTGCCTCGCCACCAGGGCGAGCGAGATAATTAAGATGGCTCGCGCCAGGGCCATCTCAAACGAAAGCCGTTCTTTCTTTTTGAAACTGTTCATAATTTGAGTGCGTCACTCCCGCCGTATTCTAGCACTCCACAATAGTTCATTCCACCCGCAGCAAGGGCATATCTCGGCGGGGGCCTAGCGGCCTCGTTTGGCTCGGATCAGGATCGGGGCTCCCAGAAATCCGAAGCGCTCCCGTAAGCGGTTCTCGACGAAGCGCTCAAAGGCGTAATGGAGCTTCGCCCCGCCCCCCGTGTGGAGAAAAAAGCTGGGGGGAGCCCCACCAGCCTGCGTCACGCGATGCACCTGGCCCTTGTTTTTTCGCGGAGATCTCACCCGGTCCCAATCGACTTCCTCAACGAAGGTTTCAAGCTCTGCGGGGCTGAGTCGCCGCAGCCTTTCCCGGGCAACCTCCGCCATCAAACCGCCCAGTTTTCCCACATGCCGTCCCGTGAGGGCGGAAAGGAAAATCACCGGGGCATAATCCAGATACTTCAACCGTCGCCTCAAATATTTCGTGTAATCCACTGTCGTGGAAGGACCTCTCTTGACAGCATCCCATTTATTTACAACCAGAATCACCGATCGGCCGCTCTCGTGCGCGTATCCGCCGATACGGGAATCGAGAGCGCTGACACCGTCTGAGGCGTCAAGAAGCAACAGGGCTACATCGGAAGCCTCCAGATGTTTTCGCGCCATGATGACGCTCAGCTTTTCGGCCAGCAGCTTCGTCTTGGCCTTGCGACGAATCCCGGCCGTGTCGATAAGCCGGAAGCGGTCGTCGCCCTGGCGGAATTCCGCATCGATGGAATCCCGCGTGGTCCCGGGCAGAACCGAAACAATGGAGCGCTCCTCTTTCACCAGCTGGTTTAGGAGGGTGGATTTGCCCACATTCGGACGTCCGATAATGGCCACCTGCGTCACGTCATAAGTTGACTCTTCTGCTGCTTCCGGAATCTCCTCGGCGAAGTGGTCCAGAAGCTCGTCCACACCCAGCCCGTGCTCGGCGGAAATGCCAAACACGCTTTTGATTCCCAATCGGTAAAAAGGAGCAACGCGGCCGAGCTGTTGGGGCGAGTCCACCTTGTTTACTGCGAC
>JAPUME010000203.1 GCA_027294185.1 Acidobacteriota bacterium
AGCAGGCCAAGGAATACGGCATCGTCGACGAGATCATAACCAAGCACCGCTGAGACTGGGAGAACCTTGTGAAACGTCTTGCACCGGAGGAGTTGCGTCGCTGCTCGTTCTGTCATAAACCCCAGGACGCCGTCGCAAAACTGATCGCCTCCCCGGGAGAGCTGCCTCGCGCCTACATTTGCGACGAGTGCGTTTCGGTCTGCGACGGAATCCTCGAGGAAGAACGGGTCGAGAAATCGATCAACGAGCAGTCCAAGCTGGCTCGCCCCGAGGAAGTCAAGGAATTCCTCGACCAGTACGTTATCGGGCAGGCCAAGACCAAAAAGAAGCTGGCCGTCGCCGTATATAATCACTACAAGCGGGTCTTGCTCGGGCAAATCCAGGCCGATGTGGAACTGACCAAGAGCAATATCTTGTTGATCGGGCCGACCGGCACGGGCAAGACGCTTCTCGCGCAGACCCTGGCCAAACTGCTCGATGTGCCTTTCGCCATCGTCGATGCCACCACGCTGACCGAGGCCGGCTACGTCGGCGAAGATGTCGAAAATATCATTCTGAAGCTGCTGCAGAACGCATCCGGGAACGTCCAGCGGGCGCAGCAAGGCATTATCTACATCGATGAGATCGATAAGATTTCGCGCAAGGATGACAACCCATCCATAACGCGGGATGTGTCGGGCGAAGGCGTCCAGCAAGCCCTGCTCAAGATCCTGGAAGGCACCATCGCCAACGTACCACCTCAGGGAGGCCGCAAGCACCCGCACCAGGAATTTACTCAGGTCGATACGACCAATATCCTGTTCATTTGCGGGGGGGCCTTCATCGGGTTGGAAAGGGTGATCGAGCGACGACTGGGGCACCGTACCATCGGTTTCCACAGCGACGGCAAAGACGTTACCTTCAACCCTCAGCAGCGGAACATCGACCTGCTGGAACAGGTGCAGCCCACCGATTTGATACGCTACGGCCTGATTCCCGAGTTTATCGGCCGCCTTCCGGTGGTGGGAGTTCTCAACGACCTCGATCGTCCGGCCCTGATCAGGATTATGACGGAACCGAAGAACGCCCTGGTGCGTCAATACCAACGGCTTTTCGATTACGAAAACGTGCGGCTCGATTTCGCTCACGAGGCTATGGAAGCCATCGCCGATCTGGCCATGGAACGCAAGGTAGGCGCCCGTGGGTTGCGAATGATTCTGGAAGACCTTATGCTGGATTTGATGTATCACCTGCCCAGCAAGCGGGAGATTCGAACCTTCAAAGTAACCCGGGAAATGGTGAATAAAGGCGAAATCCCCCACGCATTTCTCAAGAAAGCCGGGTAGTCAGGGAGACTATGTTTTCAGGCCAAGAAAAATCCGACACCAGAACCTTTCCGATGATGCCCATTCGGGACGTGGTCATCTTTCCGTACATGATGACACCGTTCGTGGTAGGACGGGAAAGCTCCATCCGAGCCCTGGAAGAGGCCCTGGCCGGGGATAAGAAAATCTTCCTTGCGACCCAGCATGACCCCTCCGTCGACGACCCAAAGTTCAACGAAATCTATCAGGTCGGCACCATATCCAATATCGTGCAGAGCGTGAGACTCCCCGACGGCAATATCAAGGTGTTGGTCGAAGGCTTGGAGCGGGGCAAGGTCCTCAAGATTACGAACGATGAAGGCTACTTCAAGGTCCAGACTCGAACGGTGAGCTACCGCATCGTCTCCACCCCGAGCCTCGAGCAGTTGAACCAAAGGGTCAATTCCCTCTTCGAGCAATACGTCAAGCTGAACCAAAGCTTGAACTACGAAACCATGATTGCCGCCGTGCGCGTGGAGGACGTTGGCAAATTCACCGATACGGTGGCCGCAAACCTGAGCCTGGGCGTCGAAGAGAAGCAGGAGCTTCTGGAGATTTTTGATCCGGTGGACCGCCTGACGCGACTGGCGGACTTACTGGACCTCGAAATTGAAAAACTGAACGTCGACCGGACCATTCAGGGGCGAGTGAAGCGCCAGATGGAGCGCGCACAGCGAGAATATTACCTGAATGAAAAGATTAAGGCTATTCAGAAGGAACTGGGCCGAAACGAAAAGAGCGAATTCGACGAGCTGAAAAAGAAGATCGATTCCGCGGGCATGACCAAGGACGCGCACGAGAAGGCCCACAGCGAATTGAAACGGCTCGAGCTGATGCCGCCGATGTCGGCCGAGTCCACCGTTTCGCGAAATTACCTGGACTGGCTTCTGGCCGTACCGTGGAAGAAGCGGACCCGCGAAACACGCGATATCGACCGTGCGGAAAAGATTCTCGAAGAAGATCACTACGGATTGGAAAAGGTAAAAGAACGGATTCTGGAATTCCTGGCCATCCGCCAACTGGTGAAAAAACCGAAGGGTTCCATCCTCTGTTTCGTCGGGCCACCGGGTGCGGGAAAGACCTCGCTGGGGCGGTCGGTCGCGCGCGCCACGGGGCGGAAGTTCATCCGACTTTCTCTCGGCGGCATTCGGGATGAAGCCGAAATTCGAGGCCACCGCCGGACCTACATCGGCGCCCTCCCCGGCCAGATCATCCAGATGATGAAAAAGGCCGGCACGGTCAATCCTATCTTCCTGCTCGACGAGGTGGACAAGATGGGCATGGATTTCCGCGGCGACCCCTCGGCTGCCTTAATGGAAGTCCTCGATCCGGAATTGAATTCGACCTTCACGGATCATTACCTGGACGTGGAGTACGATCTTTCGAATGTATTTTTCATCACCACGGCAAACGTCATCCATACCATTCCGGGACCGCTTCTCGACCGCATGGAAGTTCTCCGGTTGTCCGGCTATACGCAAGAGGAAAAAACGGAAATCGCCAAGCGATTCCTGGTACGAAAGCAGCGCGATTCATCCGGACTCAAGCCGGATAACATCTCCTTTACCGACGACGGGTTGGTCGGCATTATTAGTCATTACACACGAGAAGCCGGAGTGCGCAACCTGGAGCGCGAAATCGCAAACATTTGCCGCAAGGTGGCCCGGGTCGTCCTCAAAGAGGGCACCAAAACCAAGCGATCCGTGGGGAATGACGATCTTCAAGCATACCTGGGAGCCATCAAGTTTCGAGACACCCGCGCGGAAGAGAAGAACGAGGTGGGACTGGCGACGGGTCTCGCCTGGACGGAAGTGGGCGGCCAGATTCTGCCTACCGAGTCCACGTTGATGCCGGGCCGGGGAAATCTGACCCTGACGGGGAACCTGGGCGACGTCATGCAGGAATCGGCCCGAGCGGCCATGAGCTACGTCCGCTCACGTGCGGGGCGGTTGGGTCTGGGGAAGGATTTTTATCGCCGGCTGGATGTTCACATCCACATTCCCGAGGGCGCCATCCCGAAGGACGGCCCTTCGGCGGGTATTACGCTGGCAACCACACTGGTGAGCGCATTGACGAAAATCCCCGTGCGGCGGGACGTGGCCATGACCGGCGAGATTACGCTTCGCGGCAAAGTCCTTCCGATCGGCGGCGTGAAAGAAAAGTTGTTGGCCGCCCACCGCGCCGGGATTCACAATATCATTCTCCCGCGCGATAATGAGAAAGATTTGGCTGACATCCCGGCGAACATCCAGGACGAGCTCAGCATCCAACTCGTCGACAACATGGACCAGGTCCTGGATCTTGCGCTGGAAAGAAAAATTGAAACAAATCCTTCCCTTACTCCCGAAACTGAGATAACATCCACGTTTGAAGGGTCATCCTCGGAAACCGATCAGGAACCCATGACGAACTAGTTTGACTTCTGCCGAGATCACCCTTGAGATGCAAACCACGGCAATCTATCCTGGAGGTAATTTTTTCCGATCCCCATGCTTTAAGAAATCTTGAACGGCTGGGATCCGACGGAATCTGAAATCATCCAATCCCCAAACCATGCCGGGACGCCCCACCTGTAAGGAGCTCTTTTATATACTTTTCCAGGTTTTACTCTCGTAACCAAAGCAGGGACAACTCCCAATAATCGGCGAAACAGAGGTAAAGAAGCGAGCATGTAATCGGTGAATACCATCCGGATCGTTTATTGAGAGTCCTGCCCTGTTGTTCCGAGTAATTCCCGTAAAGAACAAATTTCAGCCAAGAGAGACACATTTATGCCGCCTAAAAAGGTACAGGAAGTCCACGAGGACAAGTTAAAAGATCTGAAGGAAGGCGAAGTCCTCGACATCGCCAAACTGAAGGAGATGAACATCTCCGCCCTGACGCAAGTGGCCAAGGACCTGGACGTGGTCGGTGCTACGGGGATGCGCAAGCAGGAACTGATCTTCAAAATCCTGCAGGCGCAGACCGAAAAGAGCGGCCTGATCTTTTCCGAGGGCGTTCTCGAATGCCTGCCCGATGGCTTCGGTTTTCTACGCGCCCCCGACTACAACTATCTCCCCGGCCCCGACGATATCTATGTCTCCCCCTCGCAGATCCGCAAATTCGACCTGCGGACCGGAGATACGATCTCAGGCCAGATCCGGCCTCCCAAAGAGGGAGAGCGCTACTTCGCGTTGATCAAGGTGGAAGCCATCAACTTTGAATCACCCGAAGATTCGCGAAGCAAGATTTTCTTCGACAATTTGACTCCCCTCTATCCCGAGGAGCGTGTGCGACTCGAGACCGGGACCGACAACATCGCGGGTCGCGTGCTCGATCTGCTCACCCCCCTCGGCAAAGGACAAAGAGGTCTGGTCGTTTCCCCGCCCCGCACGGGAAAAACGATGCTGCTCCAAACCATTGCCAATTCGGTCACAACCAACCATCCGGAAGTCACGCTGATCGTCCTGCTGATCGACGAGCGGCCGGAAGAAGTCACCGACATGCAGCGGACCGTTCGAGGCGAGGTCATCAGCTCCACTTTCGACGAGCCGGCCGCGCGCCACGTTCAGGTTGCCGAGATGGTCATCGAGAAGGCCAAGCGGCTGGTGGAGCACAAGCGGGATGTCGTGATCCTGCTCGACTCGATCACGCGCCTGGCCCGCGCCTATAACACCGTTGTGCCGCCCTCGGGCAAGGTGCTCTCCGGCGGCGTGGACTCGAACGCCCTGCAACGGCCCAAGCGTTTCTTCGGCGCGGCACGGAACGTGGAAGAGGGAGGAAGCCTCACGATCATCGCTACAGCACTCATCGATACCGGAAGCCGCATGGACGACGTGATCTTCGAGGAATTCAAGGGTACGGGCAACATGGAGGTCCACCTGGACCGGAAGCTGGTAGACAAGCGCGTCTTCCCGGCCATCGACCTGAACCGTTCCGGGACCCGCAAAGAGGAGCTTCTCGTTCCCAAGGATGAGTTGAATCGAATCTGGGTGCTGCGGAAGGTATTGAATCCGCTCTCCAGCACGGAGAGCATGGAACTGATTATCGAAAAACTTTCGAAAACGAAGAGTAATGCCGACTTTCTGAAGTCGATGAGCGGTGGGCCCAAGTAATCACGCCGAAATCTCCGCCCGTCATCCGACCTTCGGCTTTTCCGTCCTCTTCTGATACGCCGGAATCGATTTCCTCCCTCGAAAGAACATCGACAAACATCTGTCTGGGAAAACCTGCACCCCCCGACGCACCCCTGGAGGGAAGGCGGGTGTGGAAGCTGCCGAATGGCTAACTGTTGCCGAGCCTAGCGGCGCATCTTTCGTTCACCAGGCTGACAATCTTATCGACAACCTGATCGACCGAAAGCTCGGTCGAGTCAATCTTTACCGCATCCGCGGCAGCAACCAGGGGGGAAATCTTGCGTTCGGAATCCAGGCGGTCACGGCGGGTAATTTCAAGGCGAGTCTGCTCCAGGGTCGTCTCCCGACCCTTATCCAGATTATCCTGCAAGCGCCTGCGCGCGCGCGCCTCTTCGGAGGCATCCAGAAATATTTTCAGGTCAGCGTCGGGAAACACCTTGGTGCCGATGTCACGGCCTTCCATTACGACCCCCTCGAGGGGAACCGATCTCCGCTGCAGGGCCACAAGCCGTTTCCTTACCCCCGGGAGACGTGAGATTCGCGCGGCGACTTCGGTAACTTCAGGAGCTCGAATCTCCCCGCTCACATCTTCGCCGTCCACGAGCACCGGCCCTTGGCCCTCCGTTCCAGAGAATTGAATCTGCAATTTCTCCACCAGCGCCACGATGGAATCTTCCTGCTGGGCCGGGAGCCCGGCGCGAAGAACCTTGAGTGCAACAGCCCTGTAACTTGCACCGCTGTCGACATAGTGAAGTGCCATTCGGGCGGCCACCTTCCGGGCCACCGTACTCTTGCCGGAGCCGGCGGGACCGTCAATCGCAATGACCAGGGGTTGTGTGGGCATTAATATTCTGCGGTCGCGCTCCCTTTCCTTTTCTGAATTCCTCCCGCGTAACAATCCATTCAGGTTCGCTTAAAAGCTTTCCGAATGTCCTGCAGGCTGTAGCGCAGAATGACAGGCCGTCCGTGCGGACAGCTCATCGGGCATTCCGTCTTCAACAGTTCGCGCAGCAGCCATTCCATTTTCTCTTTTTCCAAAGGCATGTTGATCTTTATGGCGGCATGGCAGGCCACGGAGGCCGCAATCTTCCGGCGCAGAGTCTCCAGGCTGATTTCGCGATCCGACTCCTCAACACTCTCCAGAATTTCGATCAAGAGTTTTTCCACACGGTCGGCGGATACTTCCGCCGGTACGGCCTTGACCGCTACCGTGTTTCGACCGAAGGGCTCCAATTCGAACCCGTCGGCCTCCAACTCGGAAGCGATCTCCTGGAAAGAAGCCTGCTGACGCGGGGTCAATTCCACAATGATGGGAAGCAGCAGCCGCTGGCTTTCCACCTGGTTCCGCAGCCGGTTCGCAAGGTGCTGCTCAAACAGTATCCGTTCGTGAGCTACGTGCTGGTCGACAATCCAAAGGCCCGCCTGATTTTCCGCCACAATGAAACTATCCTGCACCTGCCCCAGGGGATTCAGCCCCTCCGGAGCTTCCTCTTGAAGAGGAGACTCACTCGGGGGCTCACCCGGCGAACTTCCGCAATCGCCAGAAACTATACCCTCGCGAGGTTCCTGGGAAGGTGCATAGACCGAAAGAGCCGCAGCCGCCTCCAGCGGCAGCCGCGCGCTTGGGGATGCTTGCGTGGGGTTGGTCAGCTGAAAACTGCCTGCCGCCCTGCCCTGGTGCTGGGCGGGCTTTTCAAATCCACCTGCATCGGAGGGCGCACCTCCGGGCGGAAAGGCAGAGGAAGATTTCTTGACG
>JAPUME010000204.1 GCA_027294185.1 Acidobacteriota bacterium
ATGCCGACACCGTGCTTGCGGGACGCGGCCAGATAACGCCGCTGCATTTCGGGGTCGGTAAGAGGAAGGCGATCATTCATGAGCTCTCTACCAAAGCTGATCTCGACCCCGTCAAAGCCGATGCGCTTCCCGAGCTCGAGCGCCGCCGGATCGTTTCGCAGCCTCAGATTCCAATCCGTCACGCCGATCTTCAGGGGAATCGGGGCCGCGCGCAGAGCCGCAATCCACCGACTCCGGGGGAAAAGGGCCCCGGCGTCCAGCCCTGTCACGGCGCCCTTCAGGAAACTCCGCCTCGTTGTAAACATAAAATCGCCTCCCTCCTCTGGTAGGGGTATGGATTCCGCTAACGGGTTTCCTGCTGCCGGCGCAACTTCCGGGGCCGCAGGGTTGCCGGTCTAGTGGGTGGGCATAACCCGCGCGAGAACCGATTGATCATTGAATCAATGAAACAACTAATCAATCCCTCAGAAACTGTCCTGTTAGTGATACGCAGGAGGGAAGTTATATCCCCGCCGTCAGGATGTCAATCACTCTTATTGGAGTCGGAGGTTCCTACATCGCTATGATATGCAGTAACTTATGTGGATTCAGGTAGAGGTATCTGCCTGCGGTTGATGTCGGGAGCCCGGAGCGCCGTGGAAGGGCGGATACGCGAAGGATTTACTTTGGCGCCGCGCCAAGCCTGCTGCCAGCTCGGCTTCGGTGGCCATTCTGGGGAGCGCTACATTCGACGTCTTTGACATAGACGACACCACCTTGCTCTTCGATGGCCTTAAGGTCCGCGTCAGGGCGAAGAAAGGCCCTCTGTGCAAGGTTGAGGATGTGCGCGGCGACTTAATTCCGGTCCTGGTCTGTCAGGTGGAGACAGCTCTGTTCATGATCGAGCCAGGACAAGGAACCGCCGAACTCACGGGCGAAACTTTTTACGGCATCGCAATCGTTGGCGAGGACAGTATCGAAATCGTCCCCTAGCTTGCTTTAGGTCAAGGGAGCTTCACATCGGCGTGAGGCTCCCTTTCCTGTCCCTTTCCACCTAACTCCACCCTGCGCTTTCGCTCTAAAAAGACGCAATCTCCCTTCAGGACTCCCTGCCCTTAGACCTTTTCCGAAAATTCTCGAATAGATTTCTTCATCTGCAGAACCGTGTCAGTTTTAGGGCTTTGCTTCAGTTCTTCCTGGCCTTGAGGGTGCGGTCCAATCGCGATGGCCAGTCGAGGCTTCGCTGCCCGTGCTTCTAGTCCCCAGATCAGAGCCAGTCAACCCCGTGGGGGCAGGGAAGGTTCCGCCCTCAGCCGGGAAGGTTATCCGGCCGCATCGATTTCGGCCTGGATTTTCTCTGCCTCCTCAGAGGACAGGGGCCGGATGCGAACATTGCGAAATGAAACGAGTCCGTGGTCGCCCTGCAGCCGCAGGGGCCCGGGCCCGTCCGCGCGCTCGCCTGCGGCTCCGGTTCCTTTGGGGCCGACATCGACGTTGTCGTGCACCCGGGTTCCGTTGTGGTCCACCGTCAGACGTTGCCCGATGAAAGTGATTTCAAAGGTCTGCCATTCTCCGGTGGGAAGGGCGGCGTTGGTGGACGGGGGGATGCGGCGGTAGAGCGCGCCGCAGCCGTTGTCCGCGGTGGGCTTGCCGTAGCTGTCGAGGATTTGAACCTCGTACTTGTCGCGCATGTAGACGCCCGAGTTGCTGCCGGCCGCAATGTTGAACTCCACGTGGAGCTGGAAGTCGTAGTATTCCTCGTCGGTCATGATGTCGGTACTGGGAGGCGTGCTGGAGTAGACGTCATTCTCCACCTTCCAGCCGTCCGGACCGTCGGCTTTGCGGAAGTGCCAGCCGCCGAGATCGGTTCCGTTCAACAGATCGACCCAGCCCTCGCTGCTCGTCCCCTGTTCCGATTCCGCCTGCGGCGCCTCTTGGGGCCCGCAGGAGATTCCTGTGAGCGATGAGGCGACCAAGCCAACCATTACAAGGGTAGGTAGAATTTTTCGCATTGCCATTTTATTCTCCTTGGAAATTACCGCAGTGGTCGGGCGCTCGTTTGTCCCGCCGGGAACCCGTTCCCATTTCTCCGCGGTTCTCGATTGAAAGAGTTTTCAGATGTTATAGCCTGATCTGTCGGAGTTGCCAAGCTTAAATATTCTTAGCGGGTGGAGGGCGATCCGTCGCTTTGGGGCCGGGAGTCCGGCGCGAGCGCTTTTTCAGCGCCGGTTCTCCCGAATCTTGGTTTCCCTCTGTTTAAGGTGTCCCGACGTTTCTTGAACCCAACCCAGGTGCCTGCCGACGCGATGGTATTTCCCGGCAATTCAAGCATCCTTGAAACCAGTATTCCGCAATGCTGGTATGCTGGAGAACCAGCTTGACAGCATTCCATAAGAATGTATTTTGGCCAGTATGGCTAAGCCGGAAAACGCACACCCCAAGATCAAGATCACACTGACACTTCCCCGAGGGACGATGGTGGCATTGGATCGGATTCGCGCCAAGCGAACTCAGAAGGGCGCCGCCCGGCGTGAGATCGGACCCAGCGCCCTGGTGGAAGAAGCCATCAAGCTGCTACGGGAGAGGGAAGGAATTTGATCGGGGAACGTCGAGGGTTGAATTTCGATATGCGCCGTTGTCCTCTGTTGGGAGGTGAGGATGCCTGATCGCCTCGGTCGTTATCTGCGCGCACACGTGGAGGAGCTTTTCGTCGCTTCCGTGTTGGGGGTGACGCTCCTTCTCTTTCTTCTGATTCCCTATAAACTGGCCTTCCTGAATTTTTTCTATCTTCCCGTGTTTGTGGCGGGTTTTTTTCTGGGCGCTCGAAAGTCGATCCTGGGGAGCGTCCTCTGCATGCTTTTGGTGGGCCTCTACGCAGCATGGCGTCCCGCTGACTTTTCCACCGGCGGGACCTGGATGGATACGTTCTTTAATATTACGAGCTGGGGTGGGTTCCTGATCCTGGCAGGCGGTATTTTCGGTCTGATTCAAGAAAAGCTTCACAGGGAGTATGGACGGATTCAAAGACTGAATGAAACTCTGGCGCAGGAACATGAGGTCCTGGAGGCCACGAACCGTGATCTTTCCCAGGTCAGCGAGCAGAGGCGGCGCGACGCCGAGCATCTCCGCCAGAAGAATGTGGTGATCGAGGGTTTGAAAAAGAAGCTGGAGAGTACCCTTTATAGCACCATCGATCCCACCGTCGCCCGCATGATGCTGGAAGGCAGGCTGCAACAGGACAAGCGGGAAGTTTCGGTGCTCTTTGTCGATCTGAAGGAGTTCACAACTTACGCCTCGCAATTCCCGGCTGAAACCATTACCGGAAAATTGAATGAGTTCTATTCGGGAATGGAGCCGGTCGTCGAGCGATTCTACGGCCACCTGGACAAATATATGGGGGACTCGATGATGTGCGAGTTCGGCGTTCCCATTCATCGCGACCAGCACGTGTTGCAGGCGACTCTGACGGCCTACTTCATGCTGAAGGCGGCAGAACGGAAAAAGTACCCCTGGGCGATCCGCGTGGGACTGGCCACGGGGACCGGGATTGTGGGGCTGGTGGGGGCGCGGCGCCGGAACTACACGGTGATCGGTGAGGTGTCGAACCTCGCCAATCGCTTGGAATCCCTGGCGGGTGAAGGCGAGGCGTATCTGGACGAAACCGCCGCCCAGTATGTCGAGAAATTTTTCGACGTGGAGCAGGTCCGGAGCTTTTCGGTGCGCCGCCAGTCGGATGAGCGGACTCGACAGCAGATTGCGGAGATCGAGTACGAAGTGACTCAGAATCCGCGCGACCCGGACCTGCATTTCGATGCAGGCAGGCTCTATTTCTCACTGCGCGAGGCATCGGAGGCGTTGAAGTTTTTTGAGAAGGCCCTTTCCCTGGACCCGAGCCGGCCGGAGTTCAAGCTGGCTTATGCCGATGCCTCCTTGAAGCGGGATGAATTCGAAAAGATCGAGATTCGCGGCTTCTCGCGCCGCGTCCGCGTGTTTCGCCTGGGCGAGTTGAAGAATCCGTTACAGGATCGGGCACGATTTCCGAAATCTTTCAGCGCCCGGTACGGTACGCTGTGGCAACGGGCGAATCTGCCGCATGAGCTGATCATGTCTCATGAAAGTATCGACGGGTCGCTCGG
>JAPUME010000205.1 GCA_027294185.1 Acidobacteriota bacterium
GCTCTTCACACCTTTGAAGCGGAAGTTCGGTCGCTTGTCGGAATGGGGTCTCTTTACCACGAGGCGCTGGGAACCCGCTCCACCCGCAGCGTCTATGACCGCCTGCAGGGGCGGCCCGATGAGATAGACCGATGAATAGACGCCTAGGTTCCGGCCTCGTCCTGGGGAGTCTCCTGGGCGGCGGCGGAAGCTTTGGAGCTCTCCGGGGCTTCACTTTCATTGGGGGATGGACCGTCTGGCGAGGATGATACAGCGGGTGAGGATGATACAGGGGCCGGGGATGCGGTTGGGGCCGGGGGTTCAGCCAGACTTTCCGGCCGACGATGGGGCCGCGGTCGCCCGCTTCGCGAATTTCTCACGGAGCCGAGGCGCGTCTGCGGCCTCACCTGGGGGCGTTTGACGGGCCGGAAGACAACCTCAATGCGCACGTCGTCCTTCTCCTCCTCACGGAATTCGACGACGTGGTCAAACCCCTCCTGATGGACCCCTCGGCAGGCCTCCTGAAAAAGTTGAAACTGCTTTTCTACGGTCGGAGCCCCCACGCTCCGTTCACGCTTTTTGTCCCGCGCCAGACATATTTCCAGGGGAACGTGGAACAGGAAAAGCACGCAGGGAACATGGTATTTCCGCGCCAGGGAAAGCAGGCTTCTACGGGCCCCGGCCGTCAGGGCCGTCGAATCAACGACACTCAGCCGGTTGACGCTGATTCGCTTTTCCACGATGAAATGAACCAGCGAGAACGCCTCTTCGTTGAAGCGCTGGTCCCCTTCGTCGTCGGAAACCAGCGTGCGGCACTGGTCGGAGGAGACGATTTGGCTGGATCGAAAGTGCCTGGCGGCGAAATTCGACTTGCCACAGGCCGCCGGACCGCACAGAACGACGAGGCTCGGCCGCGCCAGCCGAATCAGCCGTCCCCCCGCGGGGGGAGTCGGTGTGTTGGCACTCTCACCCATGTTCCTGATCACCTCTCTGCGGAGAATCCCTGGACCGAACGAGAACCGCTTCCGTTCCCCGTCGAACATACCCGGGGGAGGAAACGCCTCGCCGAACGTTCTACTTTAGGAGTATCGGCCGGCTCGGGTCCGGACTGTATTCACGGGCCGCGGGAACCAATCCGCAGGCTGCGCCGAGGTCTCAATGAACCTTGCTGCCCGAAGCGAGGGAATAGATGAAACCCGTCATCAACTCGATTTCCACGGCCTTTTCCCGGATCTCCACCTCCTGCAAGTCCCGGATCGAAACCAATCCCAGCAGCTTCTCTTCCAGAACAACGGGCAGGTGGCGGCAATTAAACCGCTTCATTTTCTCGACACAACTTGCGTAGCTTTCGCTCGGCCGCGCCGAAATCAGTTGACGAGTCATTACTTCCGAGACCAGGGTTCGGTGCGGGTCCTGTCTCCGCGCCACGACTCGCTTCATTAGGTCACGCTCGGTAAAGATGCCCACCAGCCGCTCGCCGTCCAGAACCGCAACGCCCCCCACCTGTTTCTCACTCATATAAACCACAGCACTGAACACCGTTTGATGTTGGGACACCGTATAGCGTGGACGACCTTCGACGATGTGCTTGATCGTAGGAATAGTCACACCCCCCGTCTCAGCTCGTAAATTACCGTCCTTGGAGTTATGCTTGGAGCGATTCTAGCGCACCCCTCAGCCGTAATCAACCGTAGAACCGTTAACTTCCAACCCCCTCCCCGGAGGACCCACCTTCCGAAAACCCGTCATTTTTCCTGGGCCGGGATGAAGTCACCTTCGCGATTTTTCTGGTCCTGAAACGCGGGTATGGTATCGTAGGCTTCAGAAGTGGAGGACTGCCCATGGACAAGACAATCATAGCACTGGTAGATGATCTGTTTTTCGCGGCCAAGATCAAAGAAACCGCGCGCCAGGTCGGCGTGCCCCTCGAGACCGTGAACCGGGAAGAGACCCTGCGGAAGGCGGTCGCCGCCGGAACGGTAACGGGGGTGATCGTGGACCTCAACTGCAAATCACTCGATGCGGTTCAGGTGATTCGCTCCCTGAAATCTGACCCTCCGGGTACGCTCCCTCCGCTGGTAGGATTCCTCCAGCACGTGCAGACCGACCTCTTCCGGCAGGCCGAGGAGGCCGGGCTGGACCGCGTTATGCCCCGGTCGGAATTAGTGAAAGAACTCCCTCAACTGCTGCGCTCACTATCACTTGTGAGCAGCTCAGCAGACTCTCCCCCATGATTGGGACCGTGCAGTTCGCCTAAAGGTACGGGTCCCGGCGGTCGAGAAGTAAAGGAGAGGCTCAATTCGGCTGACGAAGGGTCTCGGGCCGGTGCTTTCCGGCCCCGCGAGGCAATCTTGCAAACGGCAGGTGATGCGATGCTCGAAGGTCATCCGTTGCGGGAACTGTTCGGCGAGTTGATCCGGAAGAACTTCTACCACGAGCTTCACCTCTACGACCATCAGGTGACCGCCTACCTGGCCGACCTCCTGGTGGATTTCCTTCGCACCGACCAGCTCTACAAGATCCGCGACAGCCGCGGGAAACATCTGAAGGAGGTGGGGGAGATGCTGGTCGAATCGAACCCTGCCCTCGACGCGCCCTCGTTCGAGCGGGAGCGCGAGGTTCGCAAACACATCGGGGACTTCACGCTCTTCCTGACCGGGCTGTTCCCCGCCAGCCTCCCCCGGCGGCCGCGCTCGGTGCGCCTGGACACCGTGGTCGATTATGTGCGGGCCGGCAAGGAGTCCTACCACATCGTCTCGAAATTCGACCAGTTCGAATACCGCGACGTGGCGCCGCTTTTCCGCAAGCTGTCGGAAAACTTCGAACTCTGTGTCTTCGGCCTCAACCGCATCGGCGGTGAATTGCAGGTGCTGGAAGCGGAAGGTTGCTACCAGCAGGCCCAACGCGCCCTGGAAGCCTGAAAACCCCCTCCCTACACTCAGTCTGCCTACCCTCAATTCCCTTACTCCGCCCCACCTGAGTTGGGCTAAAGCCAACCGGCGAGGTATAATATCGACGATTCCAAAAGGCAGTGGGCAGGTAGTGGGCCGCCTTCCCCATGGAGATTGAGGAATGCCCGAGGACAGAGTAAACCGACGGACCCGCATGCGGGCCATCTACAATTATTTCAAACGCAATCTGCCTTTTCTCAAAGTGGTGTTCCGGCAGTACGCGCAGAACAACTGGAATGTCCGAATCCGCAAAAGCACGCGGGTGATTGATCCCATTTCGGCCATCTTCTATATCACTCACCGCTGCAACCTGGAGTGCCACTACTGCACGCAGAAATCCCCTGATGTCACCAGCGAAGAGCTTTCGACGGCGAAGACCATCGAACTGCTGCGGCGAATCCGCACCGAGCTCAGCTCGCTCTACGTCACGGGCGGGGAACCGCTGGTTCGGCCCGATGTCGCGGAGGTTTTGCAGGCGGCACACGGGATGGGTTTCAACATCATCCTGCACACCAACGGCACCCTGCTCGACCGGCGCGAGGAGGTGCTCGATTCGATCCATAGCCTCGTCATCAGCCTTGATTCGATGAACGAGAGTCGCTTCGACCGAATCACCAAGTCCCCGGCGGGAACCACGCGGCATATTCTCGAAAACATCGTCCGCTACGGCCGTCAAATGCGCCAGAGCCGGCGCCCGATGACGATCAACTGTGTCATCAACTCGGACACCGTGGATGACGTTTACGACGTCATGGAATTCTGCCGGGAAAACGACTTTGTCTTCTCCTGTTGTACGGCTCTCAACAATGACGTCACGCAGTACTCGCTGCTCGATAACCCGAAATACATGGCCCTGGCCGATCACATCGTGCAATCGAAGCGGGAGAAGCGGCTGCGAATTAACGGATCGGCCGAAAGCCTCGAATACACCCTGAAGCTCAAGAAATTCAACTGCTACCCGACCCTGTTTGCGCGGGTTTATCCGAATGGGGATGTTTTCTATCCCTGTGTCCCCCTGAAAACCGTGGGAGGAAATCTGTTTGAAACTCCCTCAGTGAAGGAAATTTTTGCCCGCGCCCGCAAGAAGCTGGGCGACGTGCCCGATTGCCGGCGACGATGCCACCTCTACAGCAACATCACTTCGCACCTGTATGTGCACAACTTCTGGAACCTGGCCGGGGAATACAAGTAGGAGGCGCGGGGAGGCAGGAAGACGGCGCATGATCGCATGATAAACCCCGAAACCAGATCCGATGAGCAGGCAGTCCTGGAGGCAAGCCAGGCCTTCTACGCCGCCATCCAGACGCTCGACACGGAGAGGATGGAACGCCTCTGGCTCCAGGATGAAAGATCGCGTTGCGTGCATCCCGGTTGGGACGTGCTGGAAGGCTGGGAGGAGATTCGCCAGAGCTGGGCGAACATCTTTCGGAACACGAAGCGTATGCAGGTCCGCGTCAGCCAGTTGAGCGTGCAGGTGGTGGGAGACCTGGCCTGGGCCTGCTGTGTCGAGGACATTACCTATGCCTCCGAGGGAGGCTTCGGGACGGCCCTGGTGGGGGCGACGAACATTTTCCTGCGGTTGAATGGACGATGGCTGATGGTTCAGCATCATGCCTCGCAGCTCCCCTCCTCGGAAGATTCAAAGTTTCCGGTGCAATAGCCCCCAGCGGGGACCGGGTTCGGGTGGCGGAGTCAAGGGGGAAACTTGGCAAGGCCGGAATATTTTGCAAGGAAGGTTGCACTTATGAAAAACCATTACCGCT
The DNA here is from genome assembly GCA_027294185.1 of Acidobacteriota bacterium. Lineage (GTDB taxonomy): Bacteria > Acidobacteriota > Terriglobia > UBA7540 > JAPUME01 > JAPUME01. The sequence continues at coordinate 4,694 of JAPUME010000205.1, forward strand.
GGATGCCCCTGGCTCTGCTGGCATTTTCGATTGTGGCCGCCGCCTCGGACCCGCTGGCCACCCAGATCAAGAACCCCGATGAGAAGCTCCGGCAGGAAGCCGCAGAACGCCTTGGAAAAACAGGGGGGAGGAGCGCCGTGCCGGTGCTCGCCGCCGCCCTTCGTGACCCCAGCGAAAAGGTCCGCCGCAAGGTCATCATCGCCCTCGACCGCCTTCGGTACCCGGAAACCCTGGAACCTCTGCGGCAAGCGACTCAAGACCCGACTCCTGAGCTGGCACGATTGGCGATTCTGGCCCTGGTGAATCACTCGACGGGCCGCGAGCTAAGCCTCGGCGTGACGGGAAGGCTCAAGACGCTGGGCAGCAGGGTCAAACGCGGCTTTGAGCCGGACGATACACGCATCGATTCCGACGTGCGGGTGGACCCGCTGACGATCAAGGCGCTGGAGAATGTTTTGAAGCGAAAGCGCGGCTGGGAGGCCGAGCGGGCCGCCGCCTGGAGCCTGGGAGTCCTGCTGGCCCGGGCCGCCATACCGACGCTGGTCGATACGGCCCACTCACCCGACCCGGACCTGGCTCGGGAGGCGATGAATTCCTTGACAAAGATTCTGGATCCCTCGGCAGGCCCGCCGCTCGTCGACCTGCTCGACTCGCCTTACGAAGACGTGCGCAAAGATGCGGCGGTCACGGTCGGCGTGTTGAGAACCCAGGAAGCGGTAGAACCGCTGGGGGACCTCTACAGGAGAGAACGTAGCAGGAAGGTGCGCGCGAAAGCCCTGGAGGGGTTAGCCTTCATCGGCGATGAAACCTCGGCGACGATCTTCGAGGAGGCCCTGGGGAGCCGGAACGACGCGTTTCGAATCGCCGCTGCGGAAGGGTTCGCCCGCCTCGGGGACGCTCAGTATGCCGACGAACTCCGGCATGCCGTCGCCAATGAAAAGGACGGGAAGGCGCGGCTGGCGATGGCCTTTGCCCTGGCGGCGATGGGTGATTCCGATTATGTGCTCGACCTGGTGCAGCAGTTGGGCTCCGCCTTCCGCCGCAATATCGCGCGCGCCTATCTGATTGAGCTTTCCCGCGACGCCGATGCGCGCTTCCAGCTTTACCGGCACCTGAACTACCACGCCCCGGATGTACGCAAGAATCTCTGTCAGATTCTTATGTATCACGGCGATTCAGATACCATCAAGGCGCTCGAATACCTCACCCGGGATAAAAATAACAACGTGGCGATCGAAGCCCTTCGCGCCACCCGAGTGATCCGTGCGCGCGAGATCGCCAAAGGGCAGACGCGGCAGGGGGGATAAGCCAATTCCATTGGTGAGGTTCGATTC
>JAPUME010000206.1 GCA_027294185.1 Acidobacteriota bacterium
CGTTTAAGGCAGCATCAGGCCGGCATCGAAAGCAGGCGAATGGCGGTCGAACGGCACCAGGTCGTCATCACCCAGACCGAAGAGGACCTGGATGAACTGATGGAGGACTTCCGAGCCACGGGTCTCCCCAGGGCCTGGAGCGAGCCGGAATAGGCGGGACCCTCTTTTTCAACCTCGAGCCGAGATTCTCTCATCTCCCACCCTCAGGCAGGAACTCCCTTGTTCGGTGTCGATTGTCAATTGTCAATCGCCCAGTAGAAATCTGTTTGCCCAAAGGGAAGTTTTGAAGCTTCAGACGGGCCTTGTGCCGCGATGAAGTGTGACCACGCCGCCGGTGAGATCGCGGTGTGCGACCGATTCGAATCCACACTCCCTCATGGTCCGCGAAAGGGATTCCCGTTCCGGAAAACGCGAAACGGACTCGGGAAGATATTGGTAGGGCCCGCGCACTCCGGAAATCAGACTGCCGAGCTTCGGAAGCAGGAAGCGAAAATAGAACCGGAATAGCGGTCCGAACAGAGCGCCGCGAACCTGAGAAAATTCCAGAATGGCTATCTCGCCGCCCGGCTTGAGAACCCGGCGGATTTCTGAGAGAGCGGTTTCATGATGCACGAGATTGCGGAATCCGAAAGCCAGCGCCACCAGGTCGAAACTTTCTGAGGCGAAGGGAAGCGCCAGGGCGTCGGCTTCGGTGGTTGAAATCGGCAGGCGGGCGCGGCGGAATTTCTCACGAGCGATTGTGAGCATCGGATGGCAGAAGTCGGCGGCCACCACCTCAGACGGCGTCCGCCGTTTCAGGACCAGCGCCAGGTCACCCGTGCCCGCGCACAGGTCGAGTATTCGGCAGCCGGGCCGGGAAAGGACCCCTTTAAGCTTTCGCGCCGCGACCCAGCGCCAGTAGTAATCCGTTCCGAAAGAGAGCAGGTGATTGAGAAGATCATAACGGTGAGCGATGCTTCCGAACATTCGTCCGACCCGTTTCGCCGCTTCCTTTCGTTCTTCCGGAGATTGGGCCGGTTCGTGGGAGGGAGAAGGAGTGGGTGCGATGCTCATACGGGAAGGCGCGCTACGTCGCGAAAAGCTTTTTCAATCAGCGTATTCGCCACGCGCGTGACGATGCGGACCGAGCCGATTCGCTCGGAGAGAATCCAGTGGACGACCCCGCGGACGGTTTTCTTGTCGCGTCCGAGAAGGGCCACCAGTTGCCTCGAGGTGATTCCTTGAAGCGAAGGGAGAGGACCGAGGGAGCAGATCAGTTCTTCTATCTTTCTTGCCTCCGTGGGCGGAAGCATTTTTTTCTCTTCGGCAATGCGGTTAGCGAGCAGCATCCCCCATCCGACCGCTTCTCCGTGCAGAAAACGGCGGTAGTGAGTGGCCGCCTCCAGAGCATGACCCAGCGTGTGGCCGAAGTTCAGGATGCGGCGGAGGTCCGATTCCCGCTCGTCCCGGTTTACCACGCGAACCTTTACCCCCGCCGCCCACGCAATCAGTCGATCCATGATTTTCGGATCCTGTGCCAGAATGGGTTTCAGATTCTCTCGGATGAAGTGGAACAGCCGTGGATCTTGAATGATGCCGTGCTTGACCGCTTCGTAGAGGCCGGAACGGTAGGCGCGGGGTGAGAGCGAACCGAGCACCTCCGGGTTTGCCGCTACCAGCCGGGGCGGCGTCAGGGTGCCCAGCATATTTTTTGCCTCCGGCAGGTTGACTCCGGTCTTGCCGCCGATGGCGCTGTCGATTTGTGCCACCATGGTTGTAGGCGCTTGAATCGTGTCGATGCCGCGCATGTAGATGGAGGCGACGAAACCGGCCAGGTCGCCGACCACACCTCCGCCCAGCACTACGACGGCCGACTCGCGGTCGGCGCGGCGTTTGACGAGCTTCTGGGCCAGCGCCTTGACTCCGGCAAGAGATTTCGACCGCTCACCCGGCGGAACTAAAATGACCGATGCGGAGTGAAGCCCGGTCGCCTGCAGGAACTTCCTGCCCCACGCCCGCCAGATGCGGGACTCGGTGACGATGAATACCGAGGAGTACTTCTCGCGGCGGCAGAAACGGCCCACCTCCTGCCAGGCGCGGTTTCCTACCGAGATCGTGTAAGATGAGGTCCCGGTTTGCACTCGGAGTTGAATCACGCGGTGTCCTCGTGGAAGTCGAAGTCGGGATCGAATTCTTCGGATATCCGAAACATCTATGTTTAACATGATGCCGAAGAACGGGCAAGCTGCCTGCAAGGTCGGTCATGGAAGGGAAGTCCTGTGAATCTTCATATTGGACAGAAAGCCACGCGAAGCGCAACTTTTACGGAGAAGCACGTTAAAAATTACGCGGACATCAGCGGGGACAACAATCCGCTGCATTTCGATGCGGCCTTCGCGGCAAAAACAAAGTTCAAGAGATTAGTCGTGCAAGGCGGATTGACGACGGGGGTTCTGCACGCTCTGGTGGCGAATGAGATGCCGGGGCCGGGCACGGTTTTTCTCAGCCAGAACTGGAAATTCACCGCGCCGGTCTATATCGGCGACACGGTAACCGCTGAGGCGGAGATTCTCAAAGTCCATGCGACCAAGCCCGTTACCCATCTCCGGATTAAGGTGAGGAGACAGGACGGGGAAACGGTTCTCGAAGGAGAGGCGTGGTGCTACACGTTTCGACCTGAGAGTTTGCAGGCTGAGGGGAGTCAATGAGCGCCCGCGGCTGACAGTGGACAGTGGACAGGGAAAACTCTTATTCCAGCCCTCTTTTCTCGGCTTCGGTCAGGATGGCTTCCGTAGCGGTGGCGCCGACTCGCGTCACGCCGAGTGCGCGAACCTTCAAAACATCATCCAGGGTTCGGACTTTGCCGGCAGCTTTCACCTGTACGCGCTCGGAGCAGTTTTCCCGCATCAGCCGAAGGTCGGCCTCCCTCGCTCCTCGGTAGGAGTATTTCCCATCATCGCCCTGTACGAAACCGAATCCCGTGGAGGTTTTTACAAAGTCCGCTCCTGCCCTCTCACAGGCACGGCACAATTTGATTTTGATCTCATCGGCGGCGATAAAATCGTTCTCAAAAATCACCTTCAGAATTGCGCCCGCGCGGTGAGCTGCCTCTGCCACGGCTTTGAGCTCACGCTCGACATAGTCCCAATCGCCGCTTAATGCCTTGCCGAGATTGACCACCATATCCAGCTCGGTTGCGCCGTCCCTGCAGGCAAGTTTCGCCTCCTCGACCTTGACTTCAATCCGGCTGCTGCCATGGGGAAAACCGACCACGGCGCAGACGGCAACATCGGTGCCTTTCAAAATCTCGGCGGCCATTCCTACCGCGTAGGGTTTGACGACCACGGCGGCCACTCCGTACTTCTTTCCCACCTCACATCCCCGGGCCATATCCTGATCGGTGAGCGTGGGGTGAAGCAGAGAGTGGTCAATCATTTTAGCAATCGATGGAGTGATCGATGGAGTGCGATCTTTCATGGATATCGCTCCTGGTCGGGAAAGAAATTTGTCAAAGAATCATACACCATTCGGCGTTCGGCGAGCGAAGCCGGCGGAAAGTTGCGGAGCCCTCTACCCGCATGTATGATGAACTTACGGGTATCTATGAAAAGCACAAGCGAGCTACGGCCTGATTTTCTGGTCATCGGCAGTGGGATTGCCGGGTTGCGGGCGGCGATTGAGCTGGCCGCAACAGGCAAGGTGCTCGTCCTTACCAAGTCAAAGCCCCGCGAATCGAACACCGAATATGCTCAGGGAGGCGTGGCGGTGGCGCTGAGCGAAGAAGATGAAGTTTCCCTCCATCTTCATGACACGCTCAAGGCCGGCGACGGTCTCTGCAACGAGGAGGCGGTGAAGATCCTCGTCGAAGAAGGACCGCGCTTGATCAACCAGTTGATCGAGTGGGGCACACAGTTTGACCGGAAGGGAACGCGGCTTGCTTTTGCGAGAGAGGGAGCGCACAGCCGCTGCCGAGTGCTCCATTCGCGCGGCGACTCCACCGGTCACGAGATCATGCGCGCCTTGCTGGCCAAGGCCGGGATGCTAAAGAATATCGAGTTGCGGCCCTTCGCTTTCGTCGTGGACCTGTGCGGGAGCGGCGGCAGTGTGGAAGGTGTCGAGTTTCTGGACGAAGCGAAAAAAGGGGTTCGGAGGGTCCGCACGCGGCGAATCCTGCTGGCCACGGGAGGTTTGGGGCAGGTGTATCGGGAGACGACCAACCCGTTGGTGGCCTCAGGCGACGGAGTGGCTCTCGCCTACCGCGCCGGCGCCGTGGTCAGCGACATGGAGTTCGTCCAGTTTCATCCTACTGTCCTCTACCAGAAAGGGGCGCCGCGATTCCTTCTGTCGGAAGCGCTGCGAGGTGAGGGAGCCGTGCTTCGAAACCTGGAGCTTGAGCGTTTCATGCCTCATTACCATGAAGGAGCGGATCTGGCCCCGCGCGACGTTGTCTCACGTGCCATTGTCACCGAGACGCGCCGACTGCGTTCGGAATTCGTCTACCTGGATCTGACGGGACTCGATCCCGGCCGCGTTCGCAAGCGGTTCCCTCGGATTTATGAAACCTGTTTGAGCTGCAATATCGATATCACCGCCGATCTGATTCCCGTGTTGCCGGCAGCGCACTATGCCATGGGCGGCGTGCATACCGACCTGGAGGGGCGGTCGAGCCTGCCGGGACTTTATGCGGCCGGGGAAGTAGCCGCGAACGGGGTTCACGGGGCG
>JAPUME010000207.1 GCA_027294185.1 Acidobacteriota bacterium
TCGTAACCATAGCGACACGCGAGGTTGAAGTAAAAGTTGCGCCCCCGAGCTCCCATTCCGCCGATGTAGAGCGCAAGCTGCGGTTTGAGAGAATTTCGGCAGGCTTCCAGGTCGCGACCCAGGGCCACCTGAACGCTCGGCGCAATATCGAACCGGGAAGCATCTTTAGAAGCGCCCGCGCGCGCAAATCCTTCTTTAAGCGATTCGCGAAAGATTTTCATCCTTCGCGGAGAAAAGAAGATCGGCAGCCAGCCGTCGGCAATCTCCGCCGCCAGTGCCACGTTCTTCGGGCCGATAGCCGCCAGATAAATTGGAATGTTCGCGCGCAGCGGGTGGAGGATCAGTTTGAGCGGTTTGCCTAACCCGGTTCCCCCTTGAACGGGAATATCATAATGAGGACCGTGGTGTTCGAGCGGCCGCTCTCGTCTCAAGATCGCGCGGATAATTTCGACGTACTCGCGGGCGCGAGCCAGCGGCCTGCCGTAGCTCACACCGTGCCAGCCTTCGACCACCTGCGGACCCGAAACACCCAATCCCAATAGCAGCCGTCCGCCGGTCAGCAAATCAAGAGTCGCCGCCGTCATGGCCGTCATCGCCGGCGTGCGGGCAGGCATCTGCAGGATGGCGGTTCCCACCTTGATCCGCTGGGTCTTTGCCGCAATCCATGTCAGGGTTGTGACCGCATCCGACCCGTAAGCCTCCGCGGTCCATACGGAATGGTAACCAAGGCGCTCGGCTTCCTGCGCGAGGGCCACGTGATCGACGCGGTCCGAACCCCAGTAGCCCAAATTCAAACCCAGTCGCATTTTTCCCTCTCCAAGGCAGCGTATCTCAGGCCGCGCACCTCGGCAAGTCAACGCGGGTGGAGCGTGTCCGTGTCGCGCTTGAGCCGTTTCAGGTTGCGGAGCAGGTCGGAGGCCGTCTGGTAGCGCAACTTACGGTCCTTTCCAAACAGGCCTTTGCCGAGCAACTCCGTAATCCTAATAGTGCGAGATTTTCTTGCCAATCATAACTTTTGAACTCTGAATTTATGGCCGAATCTTTGCCTGTCTGGGAGAGCAATTCAATCCGCTCCGTTGTGACCGGATTGGTGCAAAGGCTGGGGAACCGGGGGGAGATTGGAAGTAACGGAAAGGCTCTCAGCGAGCCTTTTTCAAATGCCGGTCGGCAAAGTCAAGGTAACGCTCCCAGTCGTAATCGGTGACGTTGTGGCCCCCGCTCCGGACGTGGTACCCGAGGGTGGTCCCTACCGGCCGGTTCAGGTCCGGCATCTCCTCCGCCGTCAGACCTTCTTTGCCGAAGAGGCGGTAGACCGGGTCGGCGTGCTTTAGAGAGAGGAATTCCCCACGAGGGTCCGCCCAGCGGTCCTCCGCGGCGCTGGCCACGTACGCCGGACGCGGGGCGATCAAGGCAATCAACATGTGCTGGTCCACCGGCAAGGCGTCTTCGTGGCCGTTATACTTGTTGAAATTCGCGCAGAACCAGTGCGGGAACGCTCGGTTGATGGCGGCTACCGTCTCCCCGAACCGCCGCCGGTTCAGGGCCGCCCCGCCGCACCCGGAGTTGTTGGAAATGACCAGAGCGAAGCGGGGGTCCCGCGCCCCGGCCCAGAGTGAGGTCTTCCCCAGCCGCGAGTGTCCCATCACGGCCACCTTTGTGTGATCGATGTCCGCATCGGTCTCGAAGTAATCCATCACCCGGCTGAGTCCCCACGCCCAAGCTGCGATCGATCCCCACTCGTCGGCGGCGGGCCGAGTCTGCCCTTCTCCATAAAAGAGCGGATGGACTCCGTTTTGGAACCCATCGTCATAGTCCGGGTCGAGGTCCCCGTAATAAACGGTGGCCAGCGCGTATCCCCGGGCCAGGATTTTCTCCACCGCCCACCGGCCGGAACTCTTCCCGCGGGACGCTTCCGTGGCACGATGATTCACCACTGCCATGTTCTCATTCGTACGCATCCACTGCTTCGAAAGAGTGATCCCCGGATCGGAATGGATGGTGTGATTCCCATAAAAGTTTAATCCGAGGAAGGCCGGCACGGGTTTTTGTGCGCCGTTGGGGAAGTAGACGAGAAGTTCCGCCTTCGGGCCGTCCTTGCCGCCGGCAAACAGAACGGAGACTTGTTTCCGAGTGGCTTTCCCGCCGAGGGCGTTCGGGTCGGTGGAGGTCACCTCGAACTTCAATTGATTCGGCCGGCCGGGGCTGCGTCCGTAAACGTGCGTCTCAAATAGCTTCAGAATCTCCGGCCGTCGCTTCCCAATCCAGGTCCGGGCGTCGACAACCCGCTCGCCGCCGGACGTCACCAGAGGATCGGGAAGAGTGTAGGGAGGAACGTTGGATTCGTCGTAGTTGGTCTGTTCGCGCTGTCCCCGCACGGCATTTACGGCATGGGGGGAGAAGAAGAAGGCAATCGCAATCAGGCAAAGGGTGGCGGAAAAAACTACGAACACAAAGGTCTTCATCGAATCGACGCCTCAAGGATTGAAATTGGAACGGATGCGGAATCTCGTACAGCGGAATTTTAGTTCGGTTCGCGGGGCAAGTCAACGCATCCATTCCGGGTAAGCGCCTGACAATCCGGTACCCCCTCGATTGAGTTATTTCGGCATGAGGTTCCGGTTCAAGAAACCAATACGGAACACAATGTTTGTTCCTTTTCTGGTTGTTTTGATTTGTGCTTCTTCTGCTTACCCACAAATCGCCCCCCTGTTCAGCCGGGACGTAAAACAGACGATCGATATCTTGGACTACTTTCCATTACCGGTGGGCAACCGTTGGTTCTAGGAGGAAACGCGCGAGACGGACGTGGGCGATCCTCCTCGCAGAGTCAAGCCGACCTCGATCAGGTCCTTCTGTTTCGTCAGGGCAAAGGGGGCGCACCGAATCCGGGTATGTACTACCGGCTCGTGGAGAGTCAGGAAGACCTGGCAACGCCATTCCGGAAGATCGACAATGCTTATCTGGTAATCTACCGCACCGTCGGCGGTCGGGTGATACGTTGGTTCAAGAACGGGATCGGTATCGTGCCGGAACGGACGACGCATTCCGGCAGCATCATTGAAACGAATTCCCTTCTGAAGGATTTCCAACCTCACCGACCTTGAAAACTTCTCTCAGAAACCCAACGGCGCCTCACATGATCCGGTCGGGGTCGGGAGGATCGGGCAGGCGTCCGCGGGTGCCGAAGATTCGCTGCAGCCAGCGAATGTAGGCGGGAGAGAGTTTCCGTATGTACCACTGGTCGGCGGCGCGCCGGTTTCCCAGCACATAGGTAGGATAGGGATGAATCGTATCGGCGAACTGCCGCAGCGTGATGCCGTTTCGCATCGCCAGGGCATACTCGCCGATCATCTCTCCCGCATTCGCTCCGAGAATGCTCACGCCCAGAATTTTTCCCGTCAAACTCTTCGCCATCACCTTGATCATGCCCGTCGGTTCGTTCTCGGTAACCGCACGGTCGATCTTGGAAAAAGGAAAGCGATAGATATCGTAGGCCGTTCCCTTTCGCTTGAGCTCCTCCTCCGATGCGCCCACATGGGCCAGCTCGGGATCGGAGTAGGTGCACCAGATAGCGTGCTTGAAGTCGATCGAGGCCGGGAAATGGAGCAAGGCGTTGCTGACGGCCACCTTCGCCATGTGCTCGGCCATGTGAGTAAACTGCAGACGGCCAGCGACGTCGCCGCAGGCAAAGATGTTTTTTCTTGAGGTGCGGCAGCGCTTGTCGATGACGACGCCTGCCTTGTCGGTCCTCACGCCCGCCGCCTCAAGATTTAATCCTTTGAAATTCGCCCGGCGACCGGTAGCGAACAGAACAGCGTCCCCTTCCAATGTCGTCTTGAACTTAGAGAACCGGTTATCGGCCGTAATCCTTATCCCTTTTCCACTTCGCTCGATCCTGGTCACGATGGTGTCAAAGAGGAATTGAATTCCCTCGGCGGCAAGCGATTCGCGCAGCAGCGTGCTCAACTCGCGGTCATCGCGAAAAAGCACCGTGTTCTCGAAGCTTACGACTGTAACTTCCGAACCGAACCGGCGGAATGCCTGCGCCATCTCCACACCAATCGGACCTGATCCGACCACGATGAAACGTCGAGGGAGCTTCGAGAGCGAAAAGAGGGTCTCGTTGGTCAGATAGTTCACCGCAGAGAGGCCCTCAACCGGCGGCAGGCCCGGACCGCTGCCGGTGGCGATAACAAAGGTACGGGAAGAGACCTCCCACTCGGCGCCGGATTGGCTACGGAGTTTCACCCGATGCTGATCCAGGAAAGAGGCGCGGGCACAGAGAACTTTCACGCCCAGCCTTTCATAGACCGGCGGCGCATCGGCCTCTTCGTAAATATGGTTCTGCGTGTCGTGAACGTGCTCCATCACCTTTGCGAAATCGAATTGGGGCTGGACGGGCCGCATCCCGAAGCGCTCGGCGGTTCGCATCGAGTGCGCCACTTTGGCCGCCTTGAGCAGCGTCTTGCTCGGCACGCAACCGGTCCAGGTGCAGTCGCCGCCGAGCTTGCCGGCCTCAATCAAGGCAGTCTTTGCGCCCAGCGTAGCGGACATCCCGGCGGCGGTCAGCCCCGCCGCCCCCGCGCCGATCACGACCATGTCAAAGTCATAGTGCATAGAGTCCACGTCTCTCGTATTAACCCTGCGCCCTTCAGAACAGGAAGGTTGAGGTTATGCACACAGATACGGAAGGCTCTCTGTTTGCGTCATCTCACCGACTCAGGGTATAAAAGTAACTTGGGAATTCAATGTCAACTGGAAAGAGCCGTTTTCCCATTTTTCCATTCAACCCATCCAAATCAATGGGCTTCATGATGCCACGAAATGCGGAGAAGGAAAACCCGCAGGGAACGGCATTTTGGCTGCGAATTGATCTATTTCACTATCCACTCTTGAAAGACGCAAATCCTAGCCATCAACCGGAGGAAGTTCGATGAATTCTCTCATTCGCCATGCCTTAATTCCCCTGCTGGTGACGCTCCTATCGAGCGCACCTGCCGGGGCAGCCGGTAACACGGACTCCGGCTCTCCTCCCTCCCGGGATGAGTTACTGGAGCGCCTCAAGAGGCTGGAGCAGCTCGTAGGCAAGCAGGGACGCTTGCTCGACGACCTCCGGCAACAGGTGGCGGACCGGGGAAGCGGGGAGCGCCCTCTGCCGGCCTTGCGGCTGGCCTCGGTTCCGGTCTCTGCGACGCGGCCTCCCGTATATGGAGCCAATCGTGATTTGGCCGCTGGGGAGAATAAGGCGCGACCCTCCGGAAAACTGAACAGCTCGCCTGCTTCGGCCCTTGACCCTCGCCCTGAATTGGGTAGTGCCACCGTCAGCTTGCCGCCACAGGCGGGAGGGGCCGCCGTGGTTGCCGGTTGGACCGGAAGTCATCCCTACATTCGCAGTGCCGACGGAAATTTCCGAATGCAGTTCGGCGGACGATTGCAGTTCGACTGGCGCAGTCACACCGGTACGGCCACCCCGCCATCGTCCTTCTTCATTCGCCGCGCCAGGTTCGAAGCCGAAGGTGAACTCTTCAAACATTACGAATACAAAGTACAGGGTGATTTCGCCGACACCGGCGGCGCATTGCTTCGTGACGGCTATATCAACATCAATTACAATCCGGCATTTCAGGTTCAGATCGGACAATTCAAGGCACCCTTCAGCCAGGAGGAGTTGCGTTCGTCGAATTACTACGAATTCGTGGAGCGCTCGAGCGTGGCCAACCTCATCCCGGGACGCACCCCGGGGTTGATGTTTCACGGGGAGCTGGCCGACGGCAGGTTCGAATACTACGCAGGCGCCTTTAACGGGCTCGGAGCACTGAAGGCGAACACGGCCAGCACTCCTGAGGGGTATCTCCGCTTGCGCCTGACCCCCTTCAAAAACTCCGGGCCCGTGGCCCTGAGGAACTTCAGCTTCGGCGGGGCCTTTGCCGACGGACGCCACAGCGGTGGGGACAGTTTTCTCGGTAGAACCAGCAGCAGGAGCATTACCTTCTTTACCGCGGTTCCCGTGAACGGGGAAATCGTGCGAGCCAATGCGGAGTTCGATTGGCGCTACCGGAAATTTGCTTTACGGGGAGAATACGACCAGACCCACCAGTCACGGGAGGGATTAGGCGCGGACGGCGCAAATCTTCCCGGCGTCATCGGCAAGGCGTACATGGTGATGGCCACCTACCTCCTCACAGGCGAAGAGAAACCCTTGAACGCCATTACTCCCAGGGCTGCCTTCCTGGGACCGGGCGGAGGTCTGGGCGCGTGGGAGTTGGCATTCCGCTACGAAAGCCTGCAAATGGATGATGCCGTAAACGACAATCGTGGGGAAGCGTTCACGTTCGGAGTAAACTGGTGGCTTACCAAGTTCGTCCGCTACCAGTCCAACTTTATCTTCGAGCGAATTCAAGACCCGCTGCGCGCTCCGACGACCGGCGACAGGGACGCCTTTTCCTACCTGAGCCGCATCCAGGTAATCTTCTAAATTCCGCCGTGGCGGGATGACGAATCAGCCTACGCCCAATGTGTCGAGCACTTTCAGAGCTTCCTCAGGATGCAGGCGGACACGGTAGTCGTCCGTCAGATTCACCCAGCGGACGTTGCCTCGAGGATCGATCAGAAACTCAGCCGGGCGTGAAATGTCGGCCGATCCGCGCCCAGCCCCTTCATGCATCAAATCGTAGCGGCGAATCACTTCCCCCTTGGGGTCGCAAAGGAAGGTGAACGAGAACCCCTGTTTCCGGGTGTGTTTGAGGGTAACTTCGGGAGGATCCACGCTGACGGCGACGATGCGTACGCCTCGCTTCTCAAACGTCTCACGATGCTGCTCCAAACTCCGCAACTCGGAGTTGCAGAACGGTCACCAATAACCTCGGTAGAAAACCAGAAGAACATAGGTTCCCCGGTCTGCCGCGAATCCCTCGGAAGGAGATTTAAGGATTTCATACAGCGTAACCGGCTTTCCGTTCTGGTCAGACAGGGTGAAGTCGGGCGCCTTGGTCCAGACCCTCGGAGCGCCATCCGAGGCAGGAAGCTGCGCCGAAACGTGGAAATGAAGGCCCAGGAAACCGATGAATGCGATCAGGCCGAGCGTGGACGCTACGATTCCTCGGATCTTGCCGCGAACGCGGTCCGGCTGGCGGAAGGTGCGCTTCAAACCTGCGCCCAACAAACTCAGCCCCACAGCAAACATCGACAAATTCAACCAGGAAAAATCTGAGGTAAGAGCGAAATTAGCAAAGGTGGTGTAGGTGCTGATGAAGGCTGCAATCGTCACCAGAAAACCGAATACGATGGACGAATTCCACTTTCGTTCCATTGAATTCGTTCCCCCGCGTTTCTCTTCGAATTCGGATTATCTATCAGACGCCCAGGGCGGGCGCAAAGTTAGAGAATCTTCAAAACTCAATCAGCCCCTTGACCAATCCGGCTCCGGGCTCGATCCAGCGTGGGAATTCCTCCACAAACGAAGCCGAGGATGCGCGGTGAGTGGTCCAAACCGTGGGGTCGATCTTCCCGGATTCCAAAAGCCTCAGGATGCGGGCAAAGTCAGCGCCGGTGGCGTTGCGGGAACTCAGGATCGCCATCTCTTTGCGGTGGAAATCCGGATCGCTAAACGTCACGTTTCCCTGAATCAGTCCCACGAGAACCAGCCGCCCGGCATGCGCAACGTAGTCAAAGGCCTTCGACATCGAACCGGCATTCCCCGTCGCGTCGAATACCGCCGTCGCCAAATTCCCTTCCGTTATTTCCTTCACGCGGCTCAGCGGGTCATCTTTTCCCTGAAGAGTGTTTTCGACACCCCGTTGCCGGGCAAACTCCAATCGTTCCTCGCTCACGTCGATCACAATGACCCGCGCGCCGGCAAGCTGCGCAAAGTTGATGACACCCTGGCCGATGGGACCTGCGCCGATGACCAGAACGAACTCCCCGGCTTGAAGCCGGGCACGAGCCACAGCGTGCGCCCCAATTCCCAGAGTCTCGACCAGCGCCAACTGATCCGGCGTGAGCCGCTCGGATCGGTGGAGCTTCCGCGTGGGAAGGGTAATGAACTCTCGCATCCCGCCGTCGGTATGAACGCCCAGGACTTTCAGGTTCACGCAGCAATTGGTCTTGCCTTGCCGGCAGGCGATGCAACGCCCGCAATCGAGATAGGGCTCCACTGCACAAAGATCGCCCACCTTCAACCCGGCCGCGTTCGGACCGATATCGGCGATTTCCACTCCCAGCTCATGTCCCAGGATGCGAGGGTAGCTGAAATAAGGCTGTTCGCCTCGGAAAGCATGAATGTCGGTGCCGCATATCCCAACCCGCAGCACACGCACGACGGCCTCCTCGAGAGAAGGCTTTCCGGGGAGAGCCGAATCACCCAACGACAATCGTCCGGGTTCTTCGAGTGTGACAGTTCTCATTAATATTAAGAAGATTCTCTGAAGGGGACCTAGGCGATGATCTTTTTCGCCACCACTCCTGCCACGTCGGTCAGGCGGAAGTCGCGTCCGCTGAAACGAAAGGTGAGTTTCTCGTGGTCGAGTCCCAACAGGTGAAGAACCGTGGCATGGAAATCATGAATGTGCATGCGGTCTTCCACGGCATGGTAGCCGATCTCATCGGTCGCACCATAGATGAAGCCGGGTTTCACGCCTCCGCCGGCCATCCAGATCGAATAACCGTAGGGATTATGGTCGCGCCCGTTCTCATCTTGTGATACCGGGGTGCGGCCGAACTCGCCCGCCCAGATGACCAGAGTGTCTTTGAGGAGTCCTCGTCCCTTCAGGTCCGTCAGCAGGCCTGCCATCGGCTTGTCGACTTCCTTGGCGTTGGCCGAATGTTTTTCAAACAGATCCGAGTGCTGATCCCACTTGTAGCTGTGCGTGCATTGGACGAAGCGAACTCCTCGCTCGACGAGCCGGCGCGCCATCAGGCATTGCCACCCGAAGTCACGGGTCACCTCCTCATCGAGCCCGTAGAGCTTCTTGGTAATCTCGGATTCCTTTTCAAGTTCGAAAGCCTCCGGGGCTTCCACTTGCATGCGAAAAGCCAGCTCGAATGCCTCGATCCGCGCCTCGAGCTGCGGATCGGCATTTCGCATCGCCGAATGCCGCCGATTGATATTCCGGAGCATATCGAGCTCGAAGCGCTGCTCGTCGGGTGAGAAGCCTTTGTTTTTCAGGTATGCAATCGGCTCATCTTCAATATCCGCCACTTTCAACCCTGCGTGGCCGATGGCCGTGCCCTGGTAGGAACCCGGCAGGAAGGCCGAGCCCCAGTTCTTGGCGCCGCCGTGCGCGAGCGACGGCTTGAGGGCGATGAAACCGGGCAGGTTACGATTCCTGCTGCCGAGACCATAGACCACCCATGAACCCATACTGGGGCGGGTAAACGTGCTCGAGCCGGTGAAGGTCTGGAGCAGGGCGGCGCCGTGGTCCACACCCTCGCCGACCATCGAGCGGATCACACAGAGGTCATCGGCGCGGCTGCCGACATGCGGGAACAGGTCGCTCACCGGGATCCCGCTTTCTCCGTATTGTTTGAAATCCCAAAGGGGCTTCATCAACGGACCGGCCTCTTCATCGTCAAACGCCAGGGGGCGGTTGATCGGGAGCGGCTTGCCGTGGTCGCGGATGAGGCGCGGCTTCGGATCAAAGGTATCGATACTCGACGGGCCCCCATGCATGAAGAGGAAAATCACCCGCTTCGCCCGGGCGGGAAAATGGGGGGGCCGGGGAGCCAGAGGATTGCTCTCTCCCGAAGTCCCCAACAGCCCTGGCTCCCCCCCTGCAAGTCCCGCCAAACTCAGAAAACCGAATCCACAAGCTGCTCCGCGCAATATCTCTCGGCGTGAAAAGGAACGGGAGAGCCTGGAGTTTTCAGAATCTTTCCGTCTCATGATGTTTCCTCATTCGACATAGATAAACTCGTTCGAGGCGATCAGCAGGTGACACAAGCTCTCGAACGCCTTCTGGTCTGAAATCAAATCCGGGAACCTCTCGCGAAGCTGGTCAACGTAGCCCAGGGCTTCCCGAACCTCCCCGGGTTGGGGGTTCCGATTGAGGACCCGTAGGTAGGCGCGCTCGACGCGCCGCTCAGGGTCGTTCGGGTATGCTTTCAGGAACTCCTCGGCCAGGTTCCGGGAACGCGCGGCGATGAATTCGCTGTTCATCATGAAAAGCGCCTGGGGCGCGACGTTCGTCCGCGGCCGCGTGCCCGCCGAAGTCGTCGCATCACCGAAGTCGAACAAGTTAAGAAGTCCCGGCAGGTTTGCGCGCCGCAGCGGAATGTAGACGAGACGACGGTTGATCTTTTCCGGGTCCAAACTGAGACGGTCATTACTGTTTTCCCCGTCCGTACCGAAACCCGACTGCAAGGTGCCACCCATCGTCAGGTCCAAAGTCCCATCCATCGCCAGCAGGCCGTCCCGAATCTGTTCGACATCCAGCCGACGGCGATTGAACCGCGACAGGAGCCGGTTTTCCGGGTCGGCTTCAATATTTTCCTTTCTCGTTTCACCGCTCATCTGATAGGTGCTCGAAAGCATGATCAATCGATGCATCTTCTTTACCGACCAGCCGTCGTCGATGAATCGGCGAGCCAAATAGTCGATCAATTCCGGGTGGCTCGGTGGGTCACCCATTTTCCCGAAATTGTTCGGCGTTCTGACCAGACCCTCACCGAAGTGCCACTTCCAGATGAGGTTGACCATGACGCGGGCGGTCAGGGGATTCCGTGAATCCGTCAACCAACGAGCCAACTCCAGCCGCCCGCTACCCTTGCGGACGAGTGGCTGTTCGGTTGCCACGCGCAGGATTCGCGGGAAATTCTTAGAAACTTCCTCACCCGGATTATTGTGGTCGCCACGGATGAAAATCTTTTGTTGAACAATCTCACCCTCGGCCACCGCGCACGCCATATCCACTTCAGGCGGGGCACTTGCCTCGAGTTGCCCGAGTTCCCGGCGAAGCCTGCTCAAAAGTTCGCTGGATTCCGGCGTGAAAACAGCTTCCTGATCTTCCTCAGAGAGAGCGAACGGTCCTTCGTTAAAGTAAACGTCGTGGAAGAAAGGGTCCCTCTCGGCACGGAATTTCGGCTTGGGGCGAGGCGGCATATCCCGGTCTTCCAGGCGTTTGCGGACCCCTTTGCGCCACTTTTCGAGTGTTTT
>JAPUME010000208.1 GCA_027294185.1 Acidobacteriota bacterium
TCCATCGGGTAGATGTCCAGGGCCGGAATCCAGACGTAAGGGATGTTCGCCGCCGTAGGCGAAAGGTCGGAAATGAAGAGCGCCTCCTGCCCTTTGGAAGTAATCCATACCCCCTGCAGGTGGCGCGTGTGGCCTGAGAAGACCTCCACCCGGATGCCGGGAATGATTTCCTGCCCGCCCTCGAGCAGTGTAACCCGGTCACGGACGCCGAGAAAATAGTCCTTCCTGTAGCCGGCGCGGTCGCGGTCACTCGGGGCCAGGGCGTGCTCCCACTCCCCCTTCTGAACGTAGTAGCGGGCGCGGGGAAAAGTGGGAACCAGATCGCCGTTTTTCCCCGGCATCAGGTTCCAGCCGCAGTGGTCGAAGTGAAGGTGCGTGTTGATCACTACATCAACCTCCTCCGGCGCGACTCCACATTTTTCCAAATCCTTCAGCAGGTCGGTGGGCTTCTGAACGTCATAGATCCCCACGGATTTCTCATCCATGCGGTTCCCAATGCCGGTTTCGATCAACACCGTCTGATCCCCGGTCCGCACCAGAAGGGAGTTCAGGGCCAACCGGATGCGATTCAACCCGTCGGGCGCGATTTTCTTTTCCCACAGGATGCGGGGAATGACGCCGAATATCTGGCCGCCGTCGAGCGAAAAGAACCCGTCGGAGAGAAGATTCAGCTCAAAATCACCCAGTTTCATCGTTCTCCGATCACCTTTCACCATTCAGCTTTCCTCAATCAATTCCACCAGGACTCCGGAAAAGTTCTCCGGGTGAACAAAGGCAATCCTCTCGCCGCCCGCGCCGGTGCGGGGCTTCTCATCGATGAGGACCATTCCGGCCTGCTTCATCTCTTCCAATGTTTTTTCCAGGTCGGGGACGCTCAACGCAATGTGATGAAGACCCGGCCCGTGGCGCTCCAGAAACTTCGCGATAGGCGAGTCCGGCCCCGTCGCTTCCAATAATTCTATTTGGCTTTCCCCGGCGGAAAAAAACACCGCCTTGACCTTCTGCTCTTCGACCATCTCTTCCGTGCCCTCCGGGTCCCCGAGCAGCTTCCGGTAAGCGGGAATCGCCTCCGCCAACGACCGAACGGCTATGGCAATGTGGCGGATTTTCGCCAAAACATATTCTCCAACTTCCGTGACTTCAGAGCGAGTCCGGCGCGCGAAAGGCTCAATTCAATCCTGCCCGGCGCATCATCTCCTCCACCACGGAATAGGGGTCCTGCTTTCGGGCCACAATGTCTTCGACATAGCCGCTCAGCTCTTCCGAACTCACACGGCCCTCCATCACGCTTTGAACGAGTCGGCGTTCGAGAAGCTCCACCAGCCGCTTGCGCCAGCGCCGACGCAAACGGGCCTGAGCCAACTCCTTTTCCCGGCTGAAGTCCGAAAAATCCCCGATGGCCTGAGCCAGGCGGTCGACACCCTCGCCGGTAGTGGCCACGGTGGAAACGATGGGCGGCGTCCAGGGGTTCTCGGGGGGCGCGAGTTCGATGAGCGCCGTCACCTCCCGAACCAACCGGTCGGCGCCTTCGTAATCCGCCTTGTTCACCACGAAAACGTCGGCAATCTCCATGACCCCCGCCTTGAAGGATTGGATGGAATCGCCGCTTCCCGGCACCAGCAGAAGCAGTGTAACGTCGGCCAGCTCGGCGATCTCCACCTCGTCCTGTCCCACGCCGACCGTCTCCACCAGAATTATATCCTTGCCCGCAGCTTCCAGGACGGAAACGGCGTCGAGGGTCGCCGAGGCCAGCCCGCCCAGCCGTCCCCGGGTAGCCATGCTGCGAATGTAGACGCCTTCGTCGGTCGAAAGCGCTGGCATACGAATCCGGTCGCCCAGAATCGCGCCGCCGGTAAAAGGACTGGTCGGGTCGACCGCGATGATCCCCAGCGTCTTTCCCTGCTCACGATAATGAAGGGCCAGCTTGTCGGTCAGCGTGCTCTTTCCCGTGCCCGGTGAGCCGGTAATGCCGGCGATCAACGCGCCTCCGGTACGCGGGAAAAGAGCTTTTAGGAGCGCGTCGCTTGAGGGATCGCCGTTTTCAATCGCGGAGATGGCTTTGCCGATCGCCCGAGGGTCTCCAGCGAAAATTTTCCCCGCCCAATCCTCGATGGATTCCATGCCAACCCTTGCTTCCGATCTTCAACCATTCGGGAATCGCAAAACCACGGGGTGTCGCTTCGCTCACCCGGCGCGAATCCAGGGGCTCAAACGCCCACGATCGGCAAGTTTCTGAGGCTATACCAGTCGAGTCCAAGGGTCAAGAAAAGAGGTGGCCACGGAGGACAGATCCTGCGGGCGGATGGAAAAGTTTCCTGATCCTTACCGGGCATGCGGAAATCACACGGGAGATGGTAACATGGCACCAGGGAAGAAGGGATGCGTGATCGGGATGGATAGAATAGGGATGAATCGCAAGCGAGCTGCCATCATGGCGCGAACCCGGGCGAGGCTTCTGCTTCGGGCCGCAGTTCTCGTGTTGCTTCTTCCCGCCTTTTCAAATTACGCATTCTCAAAGAAGGACCAGGTGGAACCGGAAATCCTGATCCGCTCGGCGATCGTGGACTGCGAGGTGTCTCTGAACGGCATCCGCATGGGCCAAACCGGCTCGCAAGGCAATCTGATTCTTACCGGCATCGAGGCGGGCGAACATTATATCC